>NZ_JASDCB010000010.1:0-87397 GCF_030408135.1 Pseudoalteromonas sp. APC 3691
TGTTATCTCCCAAAGCATGGAAGTTATTGTGGTTAAAGAGAATAAAAACACCATTGCCTGAAACTGCTCCAAATATGTCATGGGCGTATCAGGAACTGGCAAAGTTAGGAGGCTGGAAAGATACCAAGCGCACAGGGCGTGCATCTGTGAAAGTGTTATGGCAAGGATGGCTTAAGTTACAAGCCATCCTGGAAGGCTACGATTTAGCAAAATCTCTTGAGTCAGACTTGTGATCAAGAGACAGCCTTTACTAGGTGATACTTCACCTTATCAAATACTTATATCTAGCGGCTAGTTCTGTTGACAATTTTAAACTGCAATTTTATTTAAAATCTAACTTAGCAAAATACGCCCAAGCCAATTTGGGCATGACCAACATGAGCACGACTAACTTGAGCAAGGTGAGCTAATTAAAGTACAATGCAGTTAATTAAAGGCTTGGCTTACTTGTAACCCAGGCCTGTTTATTTTTAGGTAGAGAAAAAATGGCACAAACTCGCGGTAACTTATTTATTTTGTCAGCCCCTTCTGGTGCTGGTAAATCAAGCTTAATCAATGCGTTATTAAAAAAACACGCTGACATGAAAGTATCTGTATCACATACAACTCGCGCCCCTCGCCCAGGTGAAGAAAATGGCGTACATTATCACTTTGTATCTACAGACGAATTTAAAGCGCTTATTGCCAAAGATGACTTTTTTGAATGGGCTCAAGTATTCGATAATTACTACGGCACATCAAAGCAAGCTATTGAGTCGCAACTTGATGCGGGTATTGATGTGTTTTTAGATATTGATTGGCAAGGCGCTCAGCAAGTGCGCAAAATTATGCCAAGCGTACAAACTATTTTTATACTACCTCCTTCAAAAGAAGAATTAGAGCAACGCTTAAATAACCGTGGCCAAGATTCGGCTGAAGTTATTGCCTCTCGTATGGCAAAAGCACAATCTGAAACATCACATTATAACGAATACGACTTTGTAATTGTTAATGATGACTTTGAGAGCGCACTTGCCGACATAGAAACAATTGTAATGGCTCAGCGCTTAACGCTAAAAACCCAAGAAGATCGTCATCAAGCTTTACTAAATAGTCTGCTTAAATAATTTAAGCCTACTTAAATTAGGCTTAGGCAAGTAAAACTGATAAAAATTGAACACTGGCTATTGGCGAAAGTGGCTCCTTGGAGTAAACTACGCCTTTGCTTTTAAATTATTTTTGGAGTGCTGTGATGGCCCGCGTAACAGTTGAAGATGCAGTAGATGCAGTTGGTAATCGTTTTGACTTAATTTTAGTTGCGGCTCGTCGTGCCCGCCAAATTGCTGTTGGTGGTAAAACTCCACTAGTAGACCCTGAAAACGATAAGCCAACGGTAGTTGCTTTACGTGAAATTGAATTAGGTTTAGTTGATAGCTCTTCAATGGACTTAATTGACCGTGAAGAACAACAACACCAAGAAGCAGCAGAATTAGCTGCTGTTGCTGCCATTGTTGGTGGCAACCAATAATCGACCTCCCGGTCTGATTTAGCCAACGGCGCAGTATTTCTACTATAGCCGTTGGCAATCCTTTCATTTCATCGTATATTCGTAACTTACCTAATTTGCTTCACTAGGGCTGTCTATCTTTCGAGGTTAAATTTGCAGTAGTATGCTTGCATAAATGCCAAACAGGAGCTGTCCAAAGGGTTCTGCCTAGGGGCAATTTACTCTTTGTTTCTCGATTTTTACTTAGCCCGCTAGGCTAAAAACCTCGCGCCGCGATTAAATCGCCCCTAGATTGAACAAATTTTAATCCTGAAAGGTCAACAGGCCCTAGAACATTGGAGTGTGAATGTATCTTTTTGAAGGTCTTAAAAAGAAAATTTCAGAATACTTGCCCGCAGCTGATGTAGAGCTGGTTCAAAAATCTTACGTGGTAGCCCGAGAGGCCCATGAAGGACAAACTCGCTCAAGTGGCGAACCTTATATTACTCATCCTGTTGAAGTAACCCAAATTCTTGCAGGCATGCATCTTGACCATGAAACGCTCATGGCCGCGCTAATGCACGATGTAATTGAAGATACTGATTTTAGCCAACAAGATTTAGCCGAAATTTTTGGCGAAACAGTGGCAGAACTCGTTGAAGGTGTAAGTAAGCTCGATAAACTTAGCTTTAAAGATAAAAAAGAATTCCAAGCCGAAAACTACCGTAAAATGATTATGGCAATGACTCAGGATATTCGGGTTATTTTAATCAAGCTTGCTGATAGAACGCACAATATGCGTACCTTAGGGGCACTGCGCCCAGATAAGCGCCGCAGAATAGCACGTGAAACGCTTGAAATTTACGCGCCAATAGCAAACCGTTTAGGTATCCACGATATTAAAAATGAGCTTGAAGACTTAGGTTTTCAAGCTTTATATCCTATGCGTCATCGCGCACTTAAATCTGAAGTAGCAAAAGCACGTGGTAATCGCAAAGAAGTTATCACTAATATCCAACACGAAATAGAAGCACGTCTTGAAGAGTCAGGCATTAAAGCGACTGTGTCAGGCCGTGAGAAACATTTATATAGTATTTATAAAAAAATGCTTAATAAAGAACTGCTATTTAACGAAGTTATGGATATTTACGCGTTTAGGATTGCAGTTGATTCTATGGATACGTGTTATCGCGTATTAGGTGTGGTTCATAGTCTTTATAAGCCTATAGAAACACGCTTTAAAGATTATATTGCAGTACCAAAAACTAACGGTTACCAATCGCTTCATACTTCATTAGTTGGCCCACACGGAATACCTGTTGAGATTCAGATTCGTACTCACGATATGGATCAGATGGCCGACAAAGGTGTAGCGGCGCACTGGATGTATAAAAAATCAGGTGATGGTGCAGGTAATACTTCGCAGCAACGTGCTCGCCAATGGATGCAAAGCTTATTAGAGCTTCAGCAAAGTGCGGGTTCATCGTTTGAATTTATTGAAAATGTAAAAACTGAGCTATTCCCAGAAGAAATTTACGTATTTACACCTGATGGTCGTATTGTTGAGCTACCAATGGGCGCTACCGCAGTCGATTTTGCGTATGCAGTTCATACTGATGTAGGCAACACTTGTGTAGGCGCACGCGTTAATCGCAAGCCACATCCTTTAAGTAGGCCGTTAGATACAGGGCAAACCATAGAGATAATAACAAGCTCAGGTGCCCACCCTAATGCAACATGGCTAAACTTTATTGTTACTGGTAAAGCACGCTTAGGTGTTCGTAATTACCTTAGAAGCCAGCATCATGAAGAAGCTATGCTTTTAGGGCGTCGTTTACTTGATTCGGCATTAGGTGAAAACAAACTAGATAGTATTGCTGATGAAAATATAGCGAGAGTACTTGAAGAACACGAACTCTCCACAGTTTTAGAGTTGTTGGTAGAAATTGGCTCTGGTAACTTAATGAGCATGTTAATTGCCAAGCGCTTATTGCAAAATGACAATGACGATTTAACTGATATAACAAACCAAGCCAAAGCGACCATTATTGGTACTGAAGGCATGTTAGTGAATTACTCTAAGTGCTGCCGACCTGTACCAGGTGATGCCATTACAGCTCACATAAGCCAAGGTAAAGGCCTGACTGTTCACCGCCAAGAATGTAAAAACATTCGTGGTTGGGAAAATGAGCGCTCTAAATACTTAGTTGTAAAATGGGACGATAGCCCAGAAAAAGAATATATTGCAGCTCTGAGAGTTGAAATTATTAACCATCAAGGCGCGTTAGCTAAGCTAACCAATGTTGTTGCTACAACCCAAGCCAATATTGTAGAAATTGCCACTGATGAAAAAGAAAGTAATTTATACGTGATAGATTTAGGGGTTACCGTTAAAAACCGTATCCACGTTGCCAACATTATGCGCCGCATTCGCGTTATGCCTGATGTGCAAAAAGTCTATCGTAAAAAATAAAATAGGAAACACATGAATAAAGCATTTATCTCTACCGACAAAGCACCTGCAGCTATTGGCACTTACAGCCAAGCAGTTAAAGTAGGTACCGCTGTTTATTTATCTGGTCAAATTCCATTAGTTCCAGAAACGATGGAAATGATTTCAGAAGACTTTAGCGAACAAACGCATCAAGTATTTAAAAATATTACTGCGGTATGCGAAAAAGCAGGCGGGCAAATTCAAGATTTAGTGAAAATCAATATTTACCTAACAGATCTATCTAACTTCGCCACTGTAAATGAAGTAATGAGCCAATACTTTAAACAACCTTACCCAGCGAGAGCTGCATTAGGTGTTCGTGCACTCCCAAAAGGTGCACAAGTTGAAATAGACGGAATAATGGAACTTCCTTCTACCAATTAAGTATTACAGGCTATAGAGCTTCTCTATAGCCTTTATTTTCTCGCTCTGCACTTCGTTTTCTCTGACTTCTTGACTCAAATGTAAATTTCTAGCAATCTGTAGTTGTGTTTTAAAAAACAAACTTAACTTAAGTAGTAAAAAAGGATTAACTCGTGTTTAAGATTGCCAACAATGGAAATGTTTTACTTGATGTAAAAGAACATATTCCTCCCAGCGCTGCATTTATTTTAGAGGCTCTCGAAAAGTCAGCTTTTTGCGACTGTAAAATAGATCATGACGCTATTAATGATTTTTTTAAAAACGAAAACACACAACAAACTCTGGTTGTAGCAACAAAACACAATGCTACTTTAAATGTAACAATTAGCGACGATAAAATGCTGGCCATTGGCGAGCTAACGCTTGCCCAAGGTGGAAAGTTATTAAGCTTAGAAGATGCAAAAAAACAACTCGTTAAAGCAGGTATTGTGCGCGGGTATAAACAAGCTTTTTTAGAACAGCTGCTACAAAAACAATCTGAACACTCTGCGGGATCTGTAGTTAAGGGGATATTAGCTAAAGGTACACTCCCAAGCGATGGTTTAGCCACTAAACTAATAACAACGGTAGAGACTTTAAAAGATCGTTTAAAAGCGCCCAAACTCAAAGAAGACGGCAGTGTGGACATGCGCGACTTTGGCAAGCTTGCAAGCGTAGAGCCTGGCTCTGTGCTTATACGCCAACAACCAGCAACTCCCGGTAAAGAAGGATTTACCGTAATAGGTGACATACTGCCTGCAAAACCCGGAGAAAATAAACAATTAGTGGCTGGCGAAGGCACTGAAATATCAAAAATGAATCCGCTTGAGTTAGTCTCTACTATTGCTGGTGTTCCGGTTGAAATTAATAATGGCATGCGTGTCGACGATATTTTTACCATTTCAGATGTAAATGTAAAAAGCGGCCATATTGACTTTCAAGGCAGTGTTATTGTTACTCGCAATATAGACCCAGGGATGAAAGTAACTGCCAAAGGCGATATTACTATATTTGGCACGGTTGAATCTGGCGAGCTTACCGCAGGCGGAAACATCACTGTTAAACAAGGTATTATTGGCCATCAAAAAGTGGATAGTAAATCACTTTCTTGCAAACTAATTGCGCTGGGTGATATTCATGTATCTCACTCACAGTATTGCTATCTAGAAGCAAATAATATTTTTATTGAGCGTCAAACAAGCCATTGTGTAATGAAAGCTAAACGCTTACTGCAAGTTGGTCAATCAGACTTACCTAAGGGTAAAATATTTGGTGGAGAAATACTTGATGCAACGACCCTCATTGCTGGCGAAATAGGGAATGAGTCAGGTGCTAAAATGATTATTAACTTAGCGGCTTCTGGCGCCGAAATAACAGCAGATACTGATAATTGCTTTAAAGACTTAGCTAAAACAGATGCACAGCTAGACACGTTGCAAGCAGCACTAGAAAAAACTGATTTAGTGAAAGATGCCGAAAAGAAAAAACTATTAATTACTAAAATTGGTGCTACTCAAAAGCATTATTGTGAGCAGGCAGAGCAATTAGAAAAACGTCTTTCAAACTTAGATCACGACTTACACGATTTACTTAACGACGCTAATTTAGCGGTAAATTCTGTTTTGCATTCAGGTGTAGAAATTCATATTTTTGATAAAGTGCTAAAAACAATCCGTAATTACCCTCCGTGCAACGTTAAACTTTTGAATAACAAAATTGAAATAGAGTTTAAAACAAGCTAAGAACAGAGTGCTCTATTGAGCACTCAAATTAATTCATATTTTAAAGTAAACCACTTACCTCAACATGTGTTTGCTGCGGCCATACACCCACTTGTACTTGACCAATATGCTGCTTTTGTAGCAATAGCATCGCTAAGCGCGACTGTCCTATTCCACCGCCAATTGTTTGCGGGAATTTACTTTGTAGTAGCGCTTTATGCCAATCAAACTCTAAGCGATCTTCATCTCCAGTTGTACTTAACTGTGCTTTTAAAACTTCAGGGCTTACACGTATACCCATTGATGATATTTCAAATGCATCTTCAAGCACTGGGTTCCATACTAAAATATCGCCATTTAAACCCATGTATTGATCGCATGTTGGTGTAGACCAATCATCGTAATCTGGGGCTCTTACATCATGGATTTTACCATCACCAAGCGCGCCACCAATACCAATTAAAAATACAGCACCATATTCTTGTGCAATGGCTTTTTCGCGTTGCTTAGCACTAAATTCAGGATACATTTTACGTAGCTCTTCACTGTGTACAAACTTAATATCATCCGGTAAAAAAGGCGTCAAACCATAAGACTCTCTTACAAAAGCTTCCGTCTCTTTTATCCCTTTATAAATAGACTGAACAGTTTGCTTTAGTGTTGCCAGCGAACGCTCTGTCGTTTCGCTAATTACTTTTTCCCAATCCCACTGATCAACATATACAGAATGAATAGGACTTAATGAATCTTCGTCTGGGCGCAAAGCTTTCATTTGAGTGTAAATACCCTCACCAACACCAAAGCCATAAGTAGCCAGTGTTTTACGTTTCCACTTAGCCAGTGAATGCACCACTTCGTAGCGGCTATCTGTAATCGCTTTCACATTTACAGCAACTGCGTTTTCATGGCCGCTTAAGTTATCTTGCGTGCCGTCGCCAACCTTAGCCAAAATTGGGGCTTGAACCTCAACCAGCCCAAGTTGGGTTTCTAGTTGTTGTGAAAAAAATTGCTTAACTTTACTTATTTGCTGCTGTTGCTGCACATAGTGTGAACTCATAATAATTGGCCTCATTCCCAGTTATTGTTACTTGCTTAATTGATAAAAAGCGCTCTAACTAGCGCCCTTAATGAAGTTAATGTAACGATTTGAAGGATTAATTCAACATCCCACAACAAAAATAGCTTTAATATATAAAAAGCATTAATTAAGTGATATAAAAACCAGATATTCGATAATTTTATGAGAAAAATATAATGGAAAATTATTTAATCGATAATCTCGATAAACAGATACTTCATGCGTTAATGGCAAATGCCCGTACTGCATACGCCGAATTAGCAAAAAGATTTAATGTAAGCGCGGGGACAATTCACGTAAGAATTGAAAAAATGAAGCAGGCAGGGATCATTACAGGCACCCAATTAACGATTAATACTAAACAGCTAGGCTACGATGTGTGTTGCTTTATAGGCATTAATTTAAATAACGCACGTGATTACCCGCAAACGCTTATAAAGCTAGAAGCATTGGAGGAAGTGGTAGAGGCTTATTACACAACAGGTAACTACAGTATATTTATAAAAGTAATGACAAAATCCATTGATCACTTACAAGATGTACTGATTAATAAAATACAGGCAATAGAGGCCATTCAATCAACAGAAACACTTATTTCTCTACAAAACCCAATTAGCCGTACGGTAATGCCTTAACTGTAAAAATCTCGTATAATTGCCGAAAAAAGAGGATAACCATGCAGCAAACTCGCTATCAAAGAATCGAAGACGTACTTTCGCGCCGTCAAACAGACTTAACCGTGTGCTTAGAAGACGTGCATAAACACCATAACTTATCGGCAATAGTACGAAGTGCTGATGCGGTTGGTTGCCATCACGTACATGCTGTATGGCCTGAAAAACAAAAATGGCTAACAAACAATACCTCGGGTGGCAGTAAAAACTGGCTAGAGACGCACCTGCATAGAAATATTGATGATGCTGTAGTGGCAATGCGTGAACGCAATCCAGAAATACAGATATTAGCGACTCACCTGTCAGAAGATGCCGTTGATTTTAGAGAAGTAGATTACACCAAGCCAACGGCTATTATTGTTGGACAAGAAAAAACAGGGATATCAGAAAAAGCCCTAGAATATGCCGATCAAAATATTATTATTCCAATGCAAGGCATGGTGCAATCGCTAAATGTTTCGGTTGCTGCTGCGCTAATATTGTTTGAAGCACAGCGCCAACGAGAGCTGGCTGGTTTATATAATAGAGATATGCTGAGCGCCGAAGTTAAGCACCCACTTTACTTTGAAGGCTGCCATCCTATTATTGCAAGGCAGTGTAAACAAAAAAAATTACCCTACCCAGCACTTGATGAAAACGGCGAAATCGTCGCTGATGAGCAATTTTGGCAAGCTTTAAAACATACTTGATGGACTAAAGCTCTGTAAGTACACTTAACTTACTCACAAATAATAAGATTGATACAATTTGTCTAAACCTAGCTTAAATCAATACCCAATTACAGAGCTCAAAGGGGTCGGCCCAAAAATGGCTGAGCGTTTGCTAAAGCTAGGTATTTTAACTGTGCAAGATATGCTTTTTCATTTGCCACTTCGCTACGAAGATCGTACTCGCTTATACGCGATTAGCGAGTTGTCACTGCATAGCCACGTAAGTGTTGAAGCCACAATTGAAACAAGCCAAATAACGTTTGGTAAAAGGCGCATGCTTGTTTGCCAAATCAATGATGGTACTGGCAGGCTAACACTACGATTTTTTAATTTTACCGCCGCACAAAAGAACGCATTTAGTGCAGGTAAAATAATACGTTGTTTTGGTGAGATACGCCGAGGCCGTGTTGGCTTTGAAATGAGTCATCCTGAATACAGCATCAGCGATACCTCTAACGAGCAGCCGGTAGCGACGACATTAACACCCGTTTATTCAACAACCGAAGGTTTAAAGCAGCTATCGATTAGAGCTTTAAGCGAACAGGCTATTGATTTACTACACAAATATTCAATAGAAGAACTACTGCCTTCAAAATGGCAGCTATCAAGTATGGCGTTAAGCGACGCCTTATTATTGCTGCATCGCCCACCTAATGATGTTGATGTAACTGCATTAGAACAAGGTACTCACCCTGCTCAACAGCGCCTTGTATTTGAAGAATTACTTGCACAAAATCTCAGCTTATTAAAAGTAAGAGAGCAAGGGCAACAAGTTAAAGCCGTGGCATTAAATCCGGTAAACACATTAGAAAGCCAATTTTTAGAGCAACTTCCTTTTGCACCCACAAATGCGCAAAGCCGCGTAGTTGCTGAAATTAAAGGTGACATGCAACACGCGTATCCCATGATGCGTTTAGTACAAGGCGATGTAGGCTCAGGTAAAACCCTAGTAGCAGCACTTAGTGCACTAACAGCCATTGCTCAGGGCTTTCAAGTCGCTTTAATGGCTCCTACTGAAATTTTATCAGAGCAACATGGTGTTAATTTTACAACGTGGTTTAATCAACTAGGCATAACAGTTGCGTGGCTTGGCGGTAAAACAAAGGGCAAAGAGCGCGTAGCAACACTTGAAAAAATTGCCTCTGGTGAGGCGCAAATGATTGTAGGTACTCACGCTTTATTCCAAGATGAAGTTAAGTTTAATAACTTAGTGCTCATCGTTATTGACGAACAACACCGCTTTGGTGTCCACCAGCGTTTATCACTACGCGAAAAGGGTAAGTTTGGTGATTGCTACCCCCATCAACTAGTTATGACCGCAACACCTATCCCACGTACACTCGCTATGACCGCCTACGCCGACTTAGAAACTTCTGTGATTGACGAGCTGCCACCAGGGCGTACGCCAATCACAACAGTGGCACTTCCTGATACTCGCAGAGACGATATTATTGCTCGCGTTAAATTAGCGTGTAACGAGCAAGGCCGCCAAGTTTATTGGGTGTGTACACTTATTGATGAATCTGAAGTACTGCAGTGCCAGGCAGCGGAGGACAGCGCACTGCAGTTAAAAGAAGCGCTACCAGAGCTAAACGTAGGCTTAGTACATGGCCGAATGAAATCAGCTGAAAAACAAGCCATTATGAGTGAGTTTAAAGCAGGTAATATACATGTTTTAGTTGCCACTACGGTTATTGAAGTTGGTGTAGATGTCCCCAATGCGAGCTTAATCATTATAGAAAACCCCGAGCGCTTAGGCTTAGCACAATTACATCAATTACGTGGGCGAGTTGGCCGTGGCGCTACGGCATCGCATTGCGTACTTTTATACCACGCACCGTTGTCTCACACCGCTCAAAAGCGATTAGGAGTACTACGCGATAGTAACGATGGTTTTGTGATAGCTGAGCGCGATTTAGAAATTCGTGGCCCTGGTGAAGTACTTGGTACAAAACAAACAGGGTTAGCCGAGTTTAAAATTGCAGATCTTACCCGTGATAAGCACATACTTAATCAAGTTAGGCCGATTGCACAGCAAATGCTTAAGCAACACCCTGAAGCTGTTGACCCACTAATTCAACGTTGGTTGGGTAATAAGCAAAATTACGCGCAAGCGTAACCACTCTATTTTCGATACTTTGAGTTTACTAAGTTAATTTACTAAATTAGCTTACTAAGTTAGGGATGCTAAATTTATTTGTTAGCATTTACAAAGGATATAAAAAAGTCAGCTCTAAACAATATAGAGCTGACTACTGATATCTAAGCTAAGCAGCATAAAAGCGATTAGCGCCTTTTACTGCTCTTAGTTAAATTTAAGCTTTGTTAAGCTCAAATATAAGCGATGTTTGCGGGAATGATATTGGCATTTGTAAACCAAACTGCATTAGCGCTTCACCTGTAAATGTTTGACCATTTACCGCAGCAATAGAAGATGGGCGATACTCTTCAAATTTTACCGGCCACACTAAATTAAGTGTGTACTGCGCATCGCCATCTAGGCCAACAAAACGTAATTTATTAGGCGCTGTACGCGGTGTTTCACGAACGCTGTTATACGCAAATAACGCTTTTGTTTTTTGCTCATCGATTAAACCAAAGTTAATTGATAAATCGTCGCTATCTAAGCGGTATAAATCGGCGCTATGAATAAACTCACGATGCTCTTTATGAAGTGCTATTGCCGCTTTAAGTGCATTGTATTCGTGATCGTTCAGTTCACGTGGGTCCATTTCAATGCCCATGTGGCCAAACATTGATACCGCAGCACGCATTTCAATACTTACATTACGCCCTGTGATATGACAATCGCGTGGGCCTACGTGTGCACCCATAACCGACGATGGGAAAAAGAACGAACATCCACGCTGTATTTCAAGGCGGTCAAGCGCATCGTTTGAATCTGACGTCCATACACGGTCTGTGTGTGCAAGTACGCCGTAATCTACACGTGCACCACCTGACGAACAGCTTTCTATTTCAAGCCCTGGGTGCGCCGCTTTAATACGGTCAATTAAACGATAGAGTGCTAATGTTTGCTGGTGCACTGCTGGCTTACCATCAAAATTACCCGCATGGTTAATATCGCGGTTCATGTCCCATTTAATGTACTTAATAGTTGGGTATTCAACTAAAATATCGTCGATGGCTTTGTATAGGTACTCAACAACCTCAGAGCGCGTTAGATCAAGTACTAGCTGATTTCTAAAGCTTAACTGTTCGTTGTTTTCAGATCCTAAAACCCAATCTGGATGCGCGCGGTATAAATCGCTATCAGGGTTGACCATTTCTGGTTCGAACCAAATACCAAACTCCATACCCAAGCTATTCACATGATCAATAACGGGTGATAAACCATTTGGGTAAATTTTATAATCTACTGTCCAATCACCTAAACCAGCGTTATCGCCACGGCGGCCTTTAAACCAACCATCATCAAGTACAAAACGTTCAATACCTAACGGCGCTACTTTGTCGGCTAGTTGCTTAAGCGTGTCTACGTCGTGATCAAAGTAAATGCCTTCCCATGTGTTGTAATGCACAGGACGCGTTTTTTCACGCTGTGCTTGGCTAAGTAAATTAGCTTTAACAAAACGATGAAAATTACGAGAAAGCGCACTAAAACCTTCACTCGAAAACGAGCCATAAATGCTCGGGCTTTGATACGTTTGACCTTTAGCAAGCGTAAGCTCACCAGGAAGTAATAACTCACCCATTTGTACATAACGACGACCTTCAGCTAAAAGCTCTGCGCGTAATTTATTATTGCCACTCCAACCTAAATGAAAGCCGTAACATTCGCCGTGTTGCTCGCCTGCATTTTCGTTATGCACTAATAAACCTGGAAATACATCGTGTGATGTTTTGCCTTTACGGTTTTCGCGAACAAAACTGCCTAAAACTAAATCAACCGACTGACGTTGAAATTCGTTTGACCAACGACCTTCAAAGCTCACTATTTTGCTTACGCTATCTGGTAGCTGAAATGTTGGTGCTGCGCAAAAGTTAACGCTTAGCGGTAAGTCGCCTAAATTAGTTAATACAGTATGTGCGCTTAGTACATCAGTGTTTTTATCAAGTGTAATGCTGTGCACTACTTCAATACCACGAAGCTTATCTACGCTTACAAACTCAGCGGTCGTACTTGAAGGCTGACGCACTTCTTGAAGCTCTGGCCCTACTGACCATGCGATTGAGTCGTTTACTAGCTCAAGCCCTGGCGCACCAGTAAAGCCCTCACCGAGTAATGGAGATAGAGAAATAGGCGCTTCTTCAACCACGGCACATTTTACTTCTTGACGCGTAGCAAGCTGAGTTAGCATTGTTTCTGTTGTTTGCTCAGATAGGCGTTTACCAAAGTACAGTAACGCCGGTGTTTTGCTCTGGCAGTCGAAAATAACGGTGCTGTTTACACTGTCTAATCGATAAAATGATTTAGTGTCGGCCATGATTTTCCTATCCTCTTATTCATTGTGTGAGTTATAAATATAACGAAAATTAGTAAGCTACACTATGTACTAAATGTATCTCATTGCTTGAGCCACAATCGATCAGACAGTGACATTCAATAATAATAGTATATATCATATAAATTAGGTTTTGATAGTCTTTACATCGCAAATAGTCAGATAAACTCACTGGAAGTACCACTGTAATAAAAAGTATTAAACTAACCTTAGCTTTGAAGTTGTCATGTTGCTTTTAATACATATAAAAAATCGGCCAGAGTTTCCCCATGACCGATTTTGTCAGCTTAAACTATTTATACGTTATTTTTGTACTTGTGCTTGGCCTGCGTCATCAAGTGCCGGTGTTTTACCTGCCCACTGCGCATTCAAACCAAATACCACTTTATTTACTATCAATGCAAAAGCTACACATACAATCAGTGTAATTGGCATTAAATGAATGTAATGAATGTCAGTATGTAGTGGTGAGTTTGCAAACGTAAGCATGCCGTACATTACAACACCTAAAATTACTGCTGCAATACCTGCACGTGCATCAACATTTTTAAATAATAAGCCCACTACAAAAATTGAGAATATAGGCATACTTAATAAGCCGTTTAATTGCTGTAGTAAGTTAATAATACTGTCGGCTTGCTGGTAAATTGGTACAAGTACCAGTGCTAAGCTTGTTAGTAGCAATGTTACGTAACCACTTAGCTTTACAACACTTGGCTCTTTATTAAAGTAAGCTTCGTGAATGTCACACACGTATAGTGCTGTAGCTGAATTTAATAAGCTGTTGTAAGTAGAGAGTACAGCGGCTGCCATTGCCGCTGCAAACACACCGGTTAACCATGCTGGCATTACATCACCTACAATTCGACCATAAGCAGCGTCGCCAATATCGCCGTAAAGTTTAAACGAAATAATACCCGGTAATACCACAATTGCAGGGACGATTAAAAAACGAATACCCGCAGCTGCAAATATACCTTTTTGCGCTTCTTTAACATTAGGAGCAGCCATGGCTCGTTGCGTAATTGTTTGGTTAGTACCCCAGTAATACATTTGAATAAAGATCATACCGGTTAAAAGTGTTGGCCACGGAATAGGTGAGTCAGCATCGCCTATGAGTGTTAAGCGCTCCTCAGGAATACCCGTAAAGTCATAATTAATCGCATTAAGTGCTAAAAATACCACTAAAACAGCCATACCCAGTACCAGTAAACCGTTGTAAGTATCAGACACTGCAACTGCACGTAGACCACCAAAAAACGCATAAATAGCACCTACAATGGCAAATGCGGTGGCAATATACATTAGCGGAATATCAACCTTAAACATGGTTTGCATAAACAGCGCACCTGAGTAAATTACCGCTGGCATGTAAATAAGTGCATTACCTAAAAAGAATAATCCCCCAATAACAGCGCGAATATGTTTGTTGTTATAGCGCTTTTCTAAAAGCTCTGTGGTCGTTGTACAGTTGTATTTATAATAAACAGGAATAAACACTTTGGCTAAAATAATCAAACCTATAATTGCTGCAAACTCCCACCAAACTAGTAAAGCCATTTGGTTACCATTCATACCTACTAGTTGGTCGGTACTTAAATTAGTTAATGTTATTGAACCTGCAACAAACATCCAAGTAAGGCCACCGCCCGCTAAAAAATACTCTTTGGTTTGGCTTTGTCCGTTATTACGATTTTGGCCTCGGCATTTCCAATAAGTAAGGCCACCAATTAAAGCGGTGACAAAAACAAAAACCACCAGCTGTAAAATGTTATCTGACATGTGTGTGTCTCCTACGCGTTACGCGCAATGTCTGTGTAATAAAAAAGTGCACGCTACAGCGCGTGCGCATCTCGACTTAGTTCTAACTTAATTTGCTTTAAAGGCATAAGTTCGGGACGTTGGTTGTGCAGCTTTACCAATGCATTTAACTGAAACAGTGAAATAAGCATACTGTTAAGCACACTTAGGTAACCTTGCTTGTGTAAGTTTGCAACGGTATCGCTATCTAAAGTTTGCAGTTTGTCTTCATCAACGGTGCTCAAACCTTGAATAGTTTGGGTTTCGCCTTGTTCAAACTGCAATACAATATCTATGTTTTTAATAAGCCCTAAGCGCGCTACTTCCTGGGTAAATTGATACGTTTGATAATCATTTTTTAAATCGCTCTCAAGTAGCTTTTGCTGTGAATTTAAAAATAAGCTTGGGTTACCTTTAGCATCAAATAGTGCCTCGCCTTGCTGCGTATTTACGGCTGAGCTTTGATCATCAATCGCAATAAAGTAGTCGCTGCTATTTGCTTCACGGGTCATTAAATAAAGAGGCTGGGTTTGCATACATACCGGTGTGTAAAGCGCCTGCCACTGGTGGTTATTAACCAATAAACTTTGCCCAGCACTAAAGCTTGTTAAACCCGATACGGTATAACTGCCGTTTTGCGCATTTCGTGCTAAAAAAATAGGTAAGTCGCAGGCTGCTTTTGCTATTTCATTTGCTCTTAAATTAACTAAATGCTGCGTTTTTGCATATTCAATACCTGCATTAGGGTTAATTTTTAATGTTTGGTGTTTGGTGTTTACTAGTTCACTAATAGCCATAGTTACACATCCTTAAACTGGGTTAGCCGCTAACCACTGCTCAATATAAGCGCGGTGTGGCGGCAAAGTTTGCAACATCTGCTGTGTAAGCTGGCTGTTACGTTCAATTATTTGTTTGGCTTGCACATGTTGTGAATACAAATAAGCCTGTTTAGTAAAGTCTGGTTTGAAGCCCATACCATATAAAACGTACTGGTAGCTGGCGGCTGGGAATAACTCTAATGCGCCATGAAAATCTTGAATAAGCGGGCCACGGCTTCCCCAAAGCAGTAAATCTTCTTGCAGGGTTTGTGGAATAGTATTGGGCTGCACATGTGCTTGCCAGTAAGGTTCTGGGCGCTTGGTTAACATGTAATGCAGCTTTAAAAAGTCGATAATGCGCTGCCAGCGGTAGTCCATTTGCTCGTTAAAGCGTTTAGCTACAATAGGCATTACTTGTGTATCTGCTGGCATATGCTCTGCTACAAAGCGTGCTGAAATTTCAACAAGCATAATAGCGGTTGCTTCAAGCGGCTCTACAAACCCTGCTGACATACCCACTGCAACACAGTTTTTATGCCAAAACTTCTCACGGTAGCCCGACTCAAAGCTAATTTTACGGGCAGTTAAACCGTTTGCTGCATCGCCTAAATAGTTTCGTAAGTTTTGCTCTGCTTCATCGTCTGATAAAAATTTGCTTGAATATACATGCCCTACACCACGACGATGCGTTAAACCTATATCCCAAATCCATCCAGCATTTTGCGCTGTTGCTATGGTATGGCTGGCTAAGGAGTCATCGTTTTCATCGTAAGGGACTTGCATCGCCAGTGCGCTGTCGTTAAATAGCACGTGGTCCATTTTTTTAAACGCTACGTTGAGCGCTTGGCCTAATAACAATGATGAAAAACCAGTACAGTCTATAAATAAATCGGCGCTTATAATGCGGGTTTGATCTTTTAGAGTAAGCTCATTTATTGCACCATCGTCATCAAGTTTTACCTGTTCAACAGTACCAACAATATGCTCTACGCCAAGCTTACTTTTACAATGCTGTTTAAGTATTTCTGCAAAAGCGCCGGCATCTAAGTGATAAGCGTAATTACAGTTACCTTGATATTCACCTTGCGCTATACCTCTTGGGGCTAAGCTTGCTTCGCAAATATCATGTTGAAAATTAGTTTGCTGTGCAAAGTCTTCAACATTATCTAAATATGGGGCTAAATCTATACGGCCGTAGCCTAGCGGTACAGTAAATGGATGGTAGTAAAAGTCATTATTGCCATGCGTCCAATTTACAAACTTTCCGCCTTGTTTGAAGGTAGCATTACAGGCTTTAAACACATCAACTTCACGCAAGCCTATTTGCTGAAGTGTGTTTTTCATCGTGGGCCAGGTACCTTCACCTACGCCAATAGTTGGAATGTCTGACGATTCAACCAACATCACTTTTAAGCCGTCACCATTTTGACCTTGGTGATACGAAGCTATAATTGCAGCGCTCAACCATCCTGCTGTGCCGCCACCAATTACTGCGATTGTTTTTATTGTTTTATTCATAATGGACTACTCTTTGAGTATCTTTGATAACGTTTTATACAACAAATGCCCGGTAGGGCATTTTGATTTAATGTGAATTCATTTTAGCCAATTAGGTTAACTAATATACATTACTGTTAAATTAACCTAATTGGTATTAGCACTAATGTGCTGCAATGAAACAAGAGGCGAGAAGTTCGCCTCAAACATTAATTAAAACGATCCGCGAATACCAAACGCGTAACGTGAGCCATTATCTTCCACTGAATAAATTTGGTTAGCAAAACGACCTGTTTGTACTAACTCTTCTTCAGTGATATTGATGCCTTCAGCAAAAATAGTGAAGTTTTCATTAATATCATAGCTTGCACTAATATCCCACTGGCCGTACGTTTCTACGTTCACTGGTTCACCATTGAAGCCGTTATCAACTAAGCGTAAAAAGCCTTCACGGTTGTTAAATGCAACACGTGCTTGCCAGTTGTCTTGCTCATAAAACAATACTAAGTTTTGTGAATCGCCCAAACCTTCAAGTGCAAATGTTTGAGTTGTATCATCACCTACACTAATGTCGCTATTCACAACAGTCGCATTAGCGATAAAACCAAAGCCATTTTCAAACATGTGAGTAACACCCACTTCGAAGCCGGTTACAGTTGCAGACTCACCATTTTGAGGACGGCTTACAGTGTAAACTTCTGAGCTACCAATAAGTTCGTCATCTGTTTGGTCTGTACATGTAGTACACGCAAAATCAGGACCTGAACGGTCAGACATTTCGTATGTTTCTGCACCTGTTAACGTAACAATAAAGTCGTCAACTTCTTTACTAAATACTGCAAAGCTAAATAAGTTAGCATCGTTGTAGTACCACTCGTAAGAGATATCCCAGTTTTCTGATTGGAATGGTTTAAGTGCTGGATTGCCACCACTTGCCGTTAAGTTTTGACGACGTGGTTCGTTAAAGTTTGTCGCAGGAGATAACTGAGACATAGTTGGACGAGTAATACTATCGTACGCGGCAAAACGTAAAATCATATTATCTTGTAGCTCAAGCTTAACGTTGAAAGACGGTAGTAAGTTTGAGTAGCTAGTACCTTGTTCAATATTAGTCGCAGGGCCAAATACGTTAGCAAACAATGTCGCATCTGAAGTTGGAACTACATCGCTAATAAAGCTTTGTATTGCAGCAACTGCAATATCGGTTTCAGAGTAACGAGCACCCATATTAACGGTTACTGGCATATCAGCTAAGTCAAAACCAAGCGTAAAGTCCATGTATAAGCTAGTGATGTCTTCGTTAATTGTGTAACGGTTATTTTGTAGCGTTGGCTCTACTGGGAAACCTTGATCGGCTAAGTAATCAAGCATTTTATCGCCATCGTAGCTATAAAATGTATCGATTAAACCAGGGAAGTAATTACTCGCTGTATATGCTTCAAAATCAATTTCATCAAGCGGTGCTTGTGTACCGTAACCACAAAATTGACATTGGCTACCAAAAATTTGGAAGCTAGATTTTTCACGCTCTTGGCGATAAGCACCAAAGTTAATGCGATCAACTGGGCCTTTATCTGGCACATATTCAAAATCGGCTTTTACTTCAGTAATTTCATCTTCATCTGTAAATTGATTACCAATTTCGTTGTGATGAAGTCGCGCTAGGCTTGGATCTGGCAACGAACCATTTTCAAAACCGTCATGCTGTACAGTAGGAATGCTGCCTGTACCGTCAAAAGTATAGCTATTGATAACACCTACAACGTTAAAGCGATCTCTACCAGCACGGTCGTTTTCGGCTGTTGAGCGAGATACATCAAATTTAGCTTTTAATGACTCGTTTACTTGCCAATCTACGTTAATACCAAATGCTTTATTAGTTACATCACGTGAATTACGTGTATGCGATACAAAGTCACTTGCAGGGTCGCCACTTGGCGCGCCTAAACCAACTTCTTGAGAGAAAGTTAAAAGAGTGCCTGTTTCTGGATCAATCGTTGCATTGCCTACACGGTCTGGTTCGAACCAAGATACTAAATCGCGTACTGTTGAGTCAACTTCGAATTTTGAAATCATACCATCAACAGTAATCGTAACATCGTCAGATGGTGCATATTGAAGTACTAAACTTGCATTTGTACGCTCGCGGTCTTGCTCATCAACTACTTGGTCCCAGTTACGTGGAATATAGGCATTTTCAAACAATACACCATCAGTTGGGTTAGATATTGTTTGGCCACCGCGCCAACCTGCCGTTAAAATTTGGTTATTTTGAAGTTTACGTTGTTGATTAGTGATGGCAAAAAGCACACCTAGCTTGTCATCGTTAAACGTATTACTTATTAAAAATGATGTTGATGGAGATACTTCCTCAGAAAGGCTTTCTACATACCTTTAACTGAACCTAAAATATGTAAACCACCAAAATCAAAAGGGCGTGCTGTAGTTACGTTAACCGTACCACCAATGCCGCCTTCTTGAAGCGTTGCTGTATTACTTTTATAAATATCAGCACCGGTGATTTGATCTGCCGCTAATACATCAAAATTAAATTCACGACCTGCACTGTCTGTCGCAATTTGACGACCATTAACAAGTACAGTATTAAATTGTGGACCAAAACCACGAATAGTTACCGCTTGGCCTTCACCACCACTGCGGTCAATTGCTACACCTGTAATACGTTGCAGAGACTCTGCTACGTTTAAATCAGGAAATTTGCCAAGATCTTCTGCTTTAATCCCGTCTGTAACAACATTAGATGCTTTTTTATCTAACATTGATGAACGTAAGCTGCTGCGGATACCCGTTACTGCGATAACTTCAACATCTTCATTTACTACTGTAGGCGTATTGCCTTCAGCGCCTTGAGCTGCAACGCTTCCGCTTGCCAATATACCAGTGATAGCAATACTGAGCGCGGTTTTCTTGTTGAACGATAACTTATTGTTAATTATCATTTTTTAAAAACTCCTGATTGTGTGTAGTCGTTGTGGTAGTGCGTATAGTTTCAAATACTATTTATATTATAAATACTTTAAACCGGCAAAAAGTGCAACCTTTTCCTTAATTATGGATAGCATTTAATTACCGTATATTTTCTTTTGATTTTCTTTTAATTAACATTAAAGAACTGTATTTACTCAGAAAAAGCGTAAATAATAACCTGTTCGTATTTCTCTGCTGGCAATAAATTAGCCTTTGGAAAATTTTCACGATTTGGCGCATCTGGCCAATTTTGCGCTTCAAAACACAAAGCTTGCCGTGCTTTAAAAGGCGAACCAACAAAGTTTGCGGTATAAAGCTGCATGCCTGGCTGCGTACTTTTAAGGGTTAAACTAACGTTCGTGTGTGGCGAAGTTAATGTAGCCATCGTCTTTAAACTGCTGTCATCATTAAAAATATAGCAGTGATCAAAGCCATTTCCAGCTTCTAGCTGAGGATGAACGGCGCTTAAGGCCTCACCAACTTGAGCTGGCTTACTAAAGTCAAAGCAGGTACCGCAAACTAAAGCGGCTTCATTAAGTGGAATACTAGTTGTATCAATAGGAAGGTAACGATCGGTATTAATTTGAACAAGATGCTCATTAATTGACTCACTGCCATCAAGATTAAAATAGCAATGGTTGGTAAAGTTAACGAGCGTTTCTTTATTCGTTATCGCTTTAAAGTGCAGAGTAAGCTCGCCGTTTTTAGCGCTAATAGTTTGCCAAACCTGCAACTCACCGGGGAAACCTTGTTCGCCGTCCGGCGAGCAATAATAAAGCTCAACTTCACTTTCAGTTTGTTTAGTTACTTGCCAAAGTACTTTATTAAAACCTTTAACACCGCCATGTAGGCTATTAGGACCGTTATTTGCCTCTAGTTGATACTGCGTACCAGATAAGTTAAAACGCCCCTTTGCAATACGATTAGCGTATCGACCTACTGTAGCGCCTAAGTAAAATGGGTTTTCAAGATAGTATTGAGGGTCATCGACGCTAAGCGTCATTTCTTGTTTTTTAAATTTAATGCTTTTTATTATTGCGCCAAACGGCAAAATTTCAGCTGCTAAATTCTCACCATCACTGAGCTGAATAACTTGTAAAGGCTGGTTACTGGCAATAGATGTCACACGCATACTCCAATCAAATTACCGAATTAACATTTCCTGTTATAACGGCGCAACAATATATAATATAAATAGTATATAATTGAAGCCTGCAACTCAATCTAAATACGTTAAAATTTCTCGACAAAAATTTATACCTCTTCACTTAATTAAGTGATCTATTTTGAGGTAAGAAAATCGTGTTGATAACAAGGCAAAAATTTCGTTATTTAGTTGTTCTATATCAGAAATTTTTAACGCAGTTATCGTCAGATTTAATCCCTCAAATTGATTAAGTATTATTGAGGATAGGTATTACAGCTGCCATTATTTATTTACACTAATCCAGCTCAGCATGAGCTTATATAAAATATAAGCTTTGTAAGGTTAACTGCCTTGGTAAATATGCTCGTTAAGCGCTGCTTTTTCGTCAATGCTAAGCGCTTGCTTTGATTTAGCAATAAAGTCGTATCTCACCATCACAGCTTTGCCTATTGCGCAGCATTTATCGTGTTGCCATGCTTCTTGCCTAAGCGTAAAAGAACTAGTCCCTATATGCTCTACAGAGGTTTTAACTGTCACTTCGTGGCCATAAAATAATTCGCCTACAAACGACACTTCAACTTTGGCGATAATCAATTTCCAATCATGTGGATTTAAGTCCGGTGTAAAAAACTTAAAAATAGGTCCACGCGCGACTTCAAACCATACAGGGAGTACGGTATTGTTAATGTGTCCGAGTGCATCTGTTTCGCTAAAGCGCGGCATCACTTTTTCAATAAACATAAAAATCCAATAATAATTATATAAAGGTAAACCATGACGGACTTTATACGCGTTATTGATAACGCATTAAGCGATGAGTTTTGCGATGAATTTATTTCCACATTCGCGCAAAGCCCGCATGTAAGACAAGGGGTAACATCGGGCGGTGTCGACTTAAAGAAAAAAGACAGCCACGACCTACACTTAAATAATCACCCCGAATATGCACAACAATTAAAACATATACAACAAACGACTGCACAGCATGTTTTTAAGTATGTTGAAGAGCATATTTTTATGATGATTGGGGCATTTGGCTTAAAGGTTTATCATCCAAAAACAGGTGATGTAGTCGATTTAACCCAAGAGAATTTTGAAGAAGTGGGTAAACCGCAATTACCCGTTTTAGTTCAGCAAATTTTTAGACTCGGTAACATTCAAGCGCAAAAATACGAAGTAAACAAAGGTGGCTACCCTTACTGGCACAGTGAAGTTTATCCGCAGCTACAGCACAATGAAGCTTTGCATCGCGTGTTGTTATTTATGTTTTACTTAAACGATGTAGAAGAAGGTGGTGAAACAGAGTTTTATTATCAAAACCGTAAAATCGCCCCTAAAAAAGGCACTATGGTAATAGCACCTGGCTACTTTACACATACTCATAGAGGCAATAAGCCAGTATCAAACGATAAGTATATTTTAACCTCGTGGGTATTGTTTAACCGTGCAGAACAAATATATGGTGCGCCTAAGAGTTAGCGCACCAAAATCAGTATTATTTAACCGAGCAGTTCATCAAATAAATTAAACAACTGATCTAGCTCTTCAATGGTGTTGTAGTGCATACAACCAATGCGCACTACGCCGCCTTTATCAAGCACATCTAATTGCTTGCACAACCCTTGCGCGTAAAAATTACCATCCCACACGCAAATATGCTGCTTACCTAGAAATTCTGAAACGGCGCGTGGCTCAAGCCCTTCAAAAATTAAAGCAAAAGTAGGTGTACGCTCATTAAGGCGATCAAAATCATCAATACCAAATAACTTAATACGTGGATAATTAACTAAGCGCGTTAAAAAGTGTTCGCTAAGCGCCATTTCGTGCTGCTTAGTTTTAGCAAAAGCAACGCTTAACTTTTCGCGGCGTGAATGGCTATCGTCAAGTTCGCTAATCGCTGCAATGTAATCAACAGCAGCAATAAAGCCCGCCATAGCTTCAAAGCTTTGTGTGCCGGTTTCCCAACGACCTGGTGCTACGTCTTTAGCTGGCTCAACCTTGTAAGGCGTAAACCCGTCTAAATGTTCTTTTTTACCGTAAACCATACCTAAATGCGGGCCAAAAAACTTATACGCAGAGCACGCTAAAAAGTCACAATCAAGTGCTTGCACGTCAACAAGTTCGTGAGGTGCATAGTGTACGGCATCAACATAAACAAGTGCACCTACAGCGTGAGCAAGCTCTACAATACGTTTAATATTATTAATTGAACCTGTGGTATTTGAAGCGTAAGTAACCGCTACAAGCTTAGTGTTACTGTTTAATAAGCTTTCAAATTGCGCCATATCTAAGCTGCAATCAGCTTCGTTAATTAAAGCCGTATTAACTTTAACGTCTTTATCTTCTGCAGCTTGTTGCCACGACGATACATTTGAGAAGTGATCGGCATTGGTTACAATTATTTCATCGCCAGCCTGCCAGTCGCGTGAAATTGCACGGCTAAAACTAAACGTAAGGCTGGTCATGTTTGGACCAAACACAATTTGTTGTGAGCTAGGTGCATTAAGTAAGTCAGCGGCGGCTTGGCGCGCATTCGCCATCAACTCAACCGTTTTATCACTTGAAAAAAACGCGCCACCTAAGTTCGAATTATAATGACCTAAATAAGCTGTCATCGCAGTAAGCACCGATGTTGGTACCTGCGAGCCACCTGGTCCGTCTAAAAATATTGGCGATTTACCATCAACGTTCTGCATTAATGCTGGAAACTGCTCACGTAATTGCGTTATGTTCATGCCTAACTTCCTTAAGACGTTAATACAAAACAATCCAGGTAACCTGGTTTGCTAGCATCAATTTTGTTCATAGGTGTTGCGTTATGCCACACTTGACGGTCGTTTATTAATGCAAACATGCCGTCTTTTATTTCCATTTTAAAACAAGGCTCAGCTTGCTTGTTTTCGTATACAAGCAGTTCTCCACCTTCTAAGTTCTCGTGAGAAACACCGCATATACATACATGGTCAAAACCATCTTGATGCACGCCTTCTGGCGCTGCAGGTGTATCGCTATCGATGGCAAGCATACGGAACTGATGAATTTCAATATCACGCTGCTCATCAATACCGGTAAGTTGGCGAAACTCATTTACAATGCTTTTCATGCCCTCTGACTCAAGTAAACTTTGCTCTAAGTTTTCGTAAGTGCGCTCTACATTACCTTGAAAAGTATTAATTGAATCGTCTTGAACAAATGCTTTGGCTTGCTGTAGCTTTATTTCACCATTTTGCATTTTAACTACTGAGTAACGACGTTTACGAAAGGCACCATCTGCATAAGGATTAGCAGGCAGGTTATCAAAAGAAGGCTTAATCAAATCAATATTTGCTTGGTTAACAAAACGTAGTTGCAGTAAATTCTGGTTGTTTAATGCTGTCATAAAATCTCGCCTAAAATAATGAGAATATTGATGAGGATTTTAATGCATTTTTATAGGAATTTTTGCGCTATTAATTACTTTAAAAGTAACTTGAGACTAGATTTAATACAATAATATAAAAAAAGAAGCATGAACTATCTAATATTTATTTTAGCCAATAAAAAACCCGCCTAAGCGGGTTTTTAAACAAACTCTAAAAATTATACAGCTTGTTGAATAATCACGTTGTCTGCTTTTTTAGTGTAAGCAGGCATACGGTGGAAGTTCAAGTAACGGTATGTATCTGAAGCCGTTGCATTGATCTTCGCTGCATATTCTTGGTACTCAGCAGCTGTAGGTAGTCTACCTATGATTGCAGCAATTGCAGCAAGCTCAGATGATGCTAAGAATACGTTCGCGCCATTACCTAAACGGTTAGGGAAGTTACGTGTAGAGGTAGACACAACCGTTGCTTTATCTGCAACACGTGCTTGGTTACCCATACATAGTGAACAACCTGGAGTTTCGATACGTGCGCCAACACGACCAAAAATACCGTAGTAACCTTCTTCTGTAAGTTGATCTTTGTCCATCTTAGTAGGTGGAGCAACCCAAAGCTGAGTAGGAAGTTGACCTTTAAAGCCATCAAGCAACTTACCAGCAGCACGGAAGTGACCAATGTTAGTCATACAAGAACCGATGAATACTTCATCAATTTTCTCGCCAGCAACATCAGAAAGAAGACGCGCATCATCTGGGTCATTTGGAGCACAAAGAACTGGCTCTTTAATCTCAGCTAAATCAATTTCAACGATATGCTTGTACTCTGCATCAGCGTCAGCTTCCATTAGTTCTGGGTTAGCTAACCAATCTTGCATTGCAGTAATACGACGTTCAATCGTACGTACATCGCCGTAACCTTCAGAAATCATCCACTTAAGCATAACAATGTTAGACTCAAGGTACTCAGAGATAGACTCTTTAGATAACTTAACAGTACAACCAGCAGCAGAACGCTCTGCAGATGCATCTGATAGTTCGAACGCTTGCTCAACAGTTAGGTGCTCAACGCCTTCAATTTCTAGTACGCGACCAGAGAATTCGTTAATTTTACCTTTTTTCTCAACTGTTAATAAACCTTGTTTGATACCGTAGTAAGGGATTGCATGAACAAGGTCACGTAACGTGATACCTGGTTGCATTTCGCCTTTAAAACGAACCAAAATAGATTCTGGCATATCAAGTGGCATAACACCCGTTGCTGCTGCGAATGCAACTGCACCCGAACCTGCTGGGAATGAAATACCTAATGGGAAACGTGTATGTGAATCACCACCAGTACCTACGGTATCTGGTAATAACATACGGTTTAACCACGAGTGAATAATACCATCACCTGGACGAAGTGAAACACCGCCACGGTTCATGATGAAATCAGGAAGCGTATGGTGAGTGCTTACATCGATAGGCTTAGGATAAGCTGATGTATGACAGAATGACTGCATTGTTAAATCTGCAGAGAAACCTAAACATGCTAAATCTTTAAGTTCATCACGTGTCATAGGACCTGTTGTATCTTGCGAACCAACAGTTGTCATTTTAGGCTCACAGTACTGACCTGGGCGAATACCTGCAACGTTACATGCTTTACCAACCATTTTTTGCGCTAGTGTGAAGCCTTTATCAGAAACTTCTGTTGCTGTTGGTACCTTAAATATATCAGTTGCGCCTAAGCCAAGAGATGTACGCGCTTTATCAGTTAAACCACGACCGATAATTAGTGGAATACGACCACCAGCACGAACTTCATCTAAAATTACATCAGATTTAAGTTCAAAAGTTGAGATTACTTTGTCAGTACCGTGGCTCTTAACAACACCTTCGTACGGGTAAATATCGATTTGCTCACCCATGTTAAGCTCATCAACATTTAATTCGATTGGTAATGCACCTGAATCTTCCATTGTATTGAAGAAGATTGGAGCAATTTTATTACCTAGACATACACCGCCAACACGCTTGTTTGGTACGAACGGGATATCATCGCCCATGAACCAAAGTACAGAGTTAGTTGCAGACTTACGAGAAGAACCAGTACCAACAACGTCACCTACATATGCAAGTGGTAAGCCTTTAGTTTTTAATTCTTCAAGCTGAGAGATTGGACCTACTTCGCCTGGCTTGTCTGGTGTAATTCCGTCACGTTCAATTTTTAGCATTGCTAAAGCATGAAGTGGGATATCTGGACGAGACCATGCATCTGGTGCTGGTGATAAGTCATCAGTATTTGTCTCGCCAGTTACTTTAAATACAGTAACTGAGATCTTTTCAGCAACAGCTGGTTTATTAGTAAACCACTGCGCATTTGCCCAAGACTCAATAATTTGCTTAGCGAATGTATTACCCGCTTTTGCTTTTTCTTCAACATCGTAGAACGCATCAAACATAAGTAATGTATTTGAAAGGCCTTTAACTACGATTGGTGCAAGTGTTTCGTCATCAAGTAGGTCAATCATTGGCGCGATATTGTAACCGCCCAGCATTGTACCTAATAATTCTGCCGCTTTTTCTTTAGAAACAAGTGGAGAATTAGCTTCACCTTTAGCTACAGCTGCTAAAAATCCCGCTTTAATATAAGCAGCATCATCAACACCAGCTGGTATACGCTGAATGAACAAATCTAAAATGAATTCTTCTTCACCTGCAGGTGGGTTTTTTATTAATTCAATAAGATCAGCAGTTTGCTGAGCATCTAATGGCGCTGGTACGATACCTAACGCGGCACGTTCTTCTACGTGTTTACGATATTCTTGTAGCACAATATTGCCCTCTTGGTGACGTGAAAGTATCCGGTAGCGCTTTGGGCGCGAATAAGTTACCCAATACTTATAGTATTCTAACGCGTAATTATAAAGCTTTTATGGATAGATGAAAATCCATCCAGTTGCGCAACTGATTATACCGATTATAAATACTATGAATAGTGGTTGTGGTAAAAACTATTTTCATGAATACTTGTTAAGTAAGAATCATTACTGTTTATAAATATGCTCACTTTAATACACACATAAAAAAACCCAGCCGAAGCTGGGTTTTTCATAGATAAATAACTATTAACGCTTAACTTTTACTTTCTCTACTGTAGTCAATTGCGCTTCAACACGACGGTTTTCTGCGTTTGCAGCACGTGTGTTTGCTGGGTTCTTAAGGCGTGTTTCGCCGTAACCCATAGTAGAAATACGTGATTTTTTAATACCGTCTTTCGATAATTCAGCTGCTACATCTTTAGCACGCTTTTCAGAAAGCGATTGGTTATAAGTTGCATCACCAGGAGCAGAAGCATGACCTTCTAATACTACAGTTACTTCACTGTTCTCTTTCATGAAATTAGCAACTTGCTTGATATCATCGAAGAATTTATTTGGTACATCAGCAACGTCATGAGGGAAAGTCACTAATAACTTTACAGTTACTTCTTTATCTTCGTATACAGTACAACCTTTAGCATCAACAGCATCTACCATTGGAGTGTTAGCACACTCGTCGTTAGCGTCAATAACACCATCGTTATCACTGTCTGATGGAGCTGCAGCAACAGGTTCTGGAGCAGCCTGAACTGGCTCTGCTGGCGAAGAGTTCTGACCAAATAAGTAGTTAATACCTAATTTAGCACCTACGTCAGTGTAACCACGGTCAAGACCTTGGTATACAGATGTTTCAGCGTTAACAAATAAGCCATCTGTAATGAAATGTTGGTAACCAACACCTGCATTTAAGAACGTATTATCTGTAGCTACTTGCATTTCCTTAACACCGAATAAACCGTAGAAAGGGCCGCCACCAAAGTGGTAAAGAGCATCAATACCGTAACGTTCGCCATCAACATCGTCACGATTACCATTTGGGATCGGAGCTGCTAAAAATGCGTTAAAATCCATGTCAGCATACTCAAGGCGTGCGCTCCAGTAATCACTGAAACGGTAACCAACTTCAGCACCCCAACTTGCAGACTCATTAACTTCTAAGTCTTGGTACATGTTTAAATTTTTCCAAGATGCGTCGTAGTAATCACCAAACACACCAATGTAGAAACCTTCTTCTTTATCTGCAGCAAATGTAGATGCGCTAGTTGCAGCCAACGCGATAGCGATTGTAAGTGATTTTAATTTCATTGTTTTCTTCCCATTTTTAACAACTAATAAATTGTAGCTAATCAATACTAGCTCAATCAGTTTTATATAGACTAACTGAGCCTTTGTTAATCAATACTTAACGAAAAATAAAGTTTATAACTTTTTTCAATACCCTGTAACAACACACAACCACTTACTATAGGCGAAATTAAAACTTTATTGAAAAATAAGTATAGTAGTTTTTGTAGATTAGTATTGAGCAAGGAATGTAAAGCAATTAAATAAAATACACTTAGTATATGCACAGAAATATTGCCTCACTTTAATTCGGCGCATAATACCACCTGATCTTGCATTCCCAAACATATATGCTCACATTTGGTTGAAAAATGACTCTTTTGAATCATGTAGTTACATTGATTTCTAATAGTTAAGTACCACAAAAAGTCTGGTAATCATTATCATTTATCGGTGCAGCCTGAAACTCTGATAGCTTTTCATCATCAGAATACGGGTTATCCGCTATTCTCATAAAGCGCTGTAGCAACTCACTAGACCCTGCAGCATTATACTCTGCAATTATTTTTTCGATCACATGATTACGAGGAATTACACGAGGATTTGCCGCTCTCATTACTTCATAACTATTATCGTCGGTTAAGCTTACCCACTTAGCTCTCCATTCAATTAGCGACTCAGGTATTACTGTTTCTTCTTTTAAGGATTCAGTAAGCGCATCGAAGGTATTGGTGTAATCGAGCTGGTTATCTTTTAATAGTGTTAGCAACTCTGCGATTAACTCGCCATCACTGCAGCTAGATTCATTTAAACCCAGTTTTTGTTCCCACATAGCAGTAAACTCAATATTAAATTGCTCAGCAAAGCTATTAATGTATGGCGTCATTAACGTAACAGCCTGCTCGTCATCATCATTAATAAGTGGTATTAAACTCTCGGCCAAGCGTGCGCAGTTCCAGTTAGCTATATTAGGTTGATTACCGAATGCATAGCGGCCTTGTTTGTCTATAGAGCTAAATACGGTATCAAAATCAAAGCTATTCATCATGGCACACGGACCGTAATCAATGGTCTCTCCGCTAACTAGTGTATTATCTGTATTCATTACTCCGTGAATAAAGCCAACACGCATCCAGCTCACAACTAGCTTAACTTGGTTTTTAATCACAGCGCCTAAAAATGCTAAATAGCGCTGTGGTCCTGTGTCGGTTATTTCTGGATAATGTCGCTCTATAGCTAAATCAGCTAAATTTTTAAGCCCTTCAACATCGCCTTGCGTCGCTAAATATTGAAACGAGCCAACGCGAATATGACTGGTTGCTAAACGAGTAACTATTGCGCCTGCTTGTGGTGGGTTACGATAAACCGTTTCACCGCTGCCAACGACCGCTAAACATCGGGTAGTTTTAATGCCTAGTGCATGCATTGCTTCGCTCATTACGTATTCACGAATAGCGGGCCCAAGTGCACAACGGCCATCACCCCCTCTTGAATAAGGAGTAGCGCCAGAGCCCTTCAATTGAATATCCCATAACTGGTTTTCATTGTCAGTAACAGCCCCTAATAAGTGGGCTCGTCCGTCACCTAAACGTGGTGAAAAATGTCCAAATTGGTGCCCAGAGTAACCAAGTGCTACTGCAGGAATCGCCTGCTTTTCATTACCGCTAAAAGTATTAGCACGTAAATCATCAGCGACATTAATATTAAACTGTTTTGCTAAGCTCTCGTTCCACAGCAATAACTGAGGGGAGGCAACACTTGCAGGGAAATCTTCAATCGCGAAGTTTTCCGCAATATCTGTGTATCTTGGCACTAATTTCATGGTAATTCCTATTATTGCTGACTTATACCCACGCGGTTATCACCTACACCATAGGCCACAATTAAGCTTAGCTCTTGCATACTTAAACCACTTTGCTTTTGCATTTCATTAAAAAAGGCTTGGGCTGCACTCAGTGATTTTTTGGTTTGTAAGCCGCCGTCTATAATTTTATGAGCACGCAAATAATTCTCTACATCGCGTGATAGTAAAAAAGTATCTTTACCAAGTGCTCGTAGCGCATAAGGCCCTGTATTTCCGCCTAAACGCGAACCATGCTTTTTTAAATACGCCCATAAACCAATAATATCGTCTGTTGGCCAACTAGCGACAAACTGGCTAAAACTGCCATGTTCTTGTGCTATTTCGTGGATCATGTAAGCATTTTCGGTAATTGTTTTTACTTTTTTATAGTTACGAACAATTCGCTCATCCGTTGCTTTTTGTTCCAGCATATCGGGTGGCATCATTAATAACTTATCAACGCTAAAATCCCAAAAAACCTCTCTAAAGCCTGCCCACTTATTATTTATGACTGACCAATAAAAGCCGCTTTGAAATACTTTTCGAGTAAATTCTTCAAGCCAATCGTCGTCACTTAACGTGCTTAGTTGTTTTTTAGATAGCGGTTTTGCAAGTAATAACTTAAGCATTTTTTCAGAGCCTTTTCGCTCTACCGCTCGCTTATAAATATCGCTAAATTTTTCCATACTAATTAAATACCTCACTACTTATATTGCTAGTGTACGAGAAAAGCACCTAATACGTAACCACCCCTCTTTTCGATGAATTAATCTGTATTTAGTCGCTTGACACCTAGACGGCTAAAATGCTTTAATCGCCGTAATTACCCTATTTAAATTGCACAGGTTTGTAAGTTTTACTCTATAAACAGGTGCAAAGGGCTAGAAGAGGTGCGTTATTCAGGTAGCGTATGTTAGGAGCGCAAACTCCAGTGAGCATACGTGAGGGGAATTAACGCCGAGAAGTAATCACTTTTGCGAAGTGTTTATTTCGGGCGACTAGGTTGAACCCTAGCGACTGTCACCAATAGCTGCTTATAACAAGCAGCTTATTAGTTTGGTGGAGAGCTTCTGGTCTTAAATATTAAGGCCGTGCGCCCTATTATTTTAAGCCCATTCGCTCTTCGAATTATTAGTTCGAACGATGTTAATGCGGCTCCTTCCATAAAGCTTTTTAACTCTTCGAATAATACCAATTACATTAAATTAGTTATCGCTAAAATGATCACGTTTTTAATAAAATTGGTACAAATTATAAGTTCGTGAGAGATGATCAACAACTTCAATTTAAACGACTACTCACTGTGGACCGCGCTCGTTACGCCATTTGATCAACACGGCGATGTTGACTACAACACGTTAACTAAGCTGGTTAGCGAGCAAGAAGCGGCACATAACGGTATTCTACTACTTGGTAGTACGGGCGAAGGCTTGGCGCTAACGCAAGAAGAGCAGCAAGCCATTGTTGAACACGTATGCCAGCTAAAACCAGCGGTACCATTAATGGTTGCTGTGGGTGGTAGTAACTTAAAGCAACAAATTGAGTGGGTTAACTATTGTAATACACTACCCATTCATAGCTTTTTACTTGGCTCACCCCTTTATGCAAAGCCCGGCGCTATAGGCCAAACTCATTGGTTTGAAAGCCTACTTAATGCAAGCGCTCACCCGTGTATGCTTTATAACGTACCGGGGCGCAGTGCTGTTAGCATCCCAACGGCAACAATTCAAAACTTACAAAACAATAAAAATTTATGGGCGTTAAAAGAAGCGAGCGGCAGCATTGCTCAGTTTGAAGCTTACCGCCAAGCTGCGCCTAATTTAGCTATTTTTAGTGGCGACGATGCGCTAATGCCTTATTTTGCACAAGCAGGTGCAAAAGGCTTAGTGTCGGTAGCTGCAAATGCATGGCCCGCACAAACTCACGAGTTTGTTAAACGCAGTTTAAGTGGTCAACATCCTAATTTATTTGCTCAGTGGACTAGTGCCATTAATAGCCTATTTGCTGTCGCAAATCCCATTCCCGTAAAGGTATTGATGCATTTACAAGGCCGCTTAAGCAGCCCGCAACTTCGTCCACCTTTAACACACCTTGAGTTAACTCAAACCGATTGCATCACAACTGCAAACAACACCATTTTATCTTGGCATTAAATACAGGTTTTTATAATGAGCTGGTTAGAACTATTAAATAATTTAGAATCGGGCGCAGTACGCGCAGCATCACAAAACGAAAGCGGCCAATGGCAAGCTAACGTAGAAGTAAAAAAAGGCATTTTAGAAGCCTTTAAAAATGGCACTAATACTGAGTTTGCAGGCGGTTTTGTTGATAAACACAACTTAGCTCCACAAGAGTTTAGTACTGATGATGGCGTGCGTATGGTGCCGGGTGGCTCTAGTGTTCGCCGTGGTGCTTATGTTGCTAAAGGCACGATTATTATGCCACCAGCGTATGTAAACATCGGTGCATATATCGACGAAGGCACAATGGTAGATAGCCACGCATTAGTTGGCTCGTGTGCACAAGTAGGTAAAAACGTACATTTAAGTGCAGCAGTGCAGCTTGGTGGTGTACTTGAGCCAATTGGTGCAAGCCCAGTAGTTGTCGAAGACGATGCATTTATTGGCGCAGGCTGCGTTATTGTTGAAGGTGTAGTCATTAAAAAAGGCGCAGTGCTTGCACCAGGCGTGCGTTTATCTGCGACTATTCCAGTTTACGACTGCGTAAACGAGCGCCAACTAGATAAAGGCGAGCCTATTCCTGAATATGCCATTGTAATACCGGGCTCTCGTCCTGCGTCAAACGAATGGGCACGTAAGCAAGGTCTAAGTATGTCGTGTGCGTTAATTGTCAAATACCGCGACGAACAAAGCGATGCATCATTATTACTTGAAGAGGTTTTACGATAATGAGCTTTTTGAGCACGCCTATCAAAACTGCTGTAAATACTATTACACAACAACTTGATACACCTTTTTTTGTTTACGACTTAGATAAACTAAACACGCATCTTGCGCGTTTAGTTGCACAAACCGACGTAAAACTTTGGTACGCCGTAAAAGCAAACCCACTGTCTAAAATTATTCAAAGCTTAGACAACGCCGGTTTTAATTTTGACGTAGCAAGTAAAGGTGAGCTTGAGCAAGTATTAGCACAAGGTATTAGCTCACAGCGCGTGCTCAACACGGGGCCTGCAAAAAGCCCCAAACAAATTAAACACTTTATTGAGCGCGGCGTACGTATATTTGTAGCCGAAAGCCTCAATCAAGTCCGTTGGTTAAACCAACAAGCACAACTACAAAACACGCAGTTACAAGTACTTTTACGTGTACAGTTGCGCTGGCCTGAAGGTGAAAAAAACCCATTGGGTGGCGACAGCCTTACCCCATTTGGTTTGGGTTGTGATGAGTGGCAAGCACTCAATGTAGCTGACTACCCTGCGCTTAAATTTGACGGCCTGCATATTTTTCAGTGGGGCAACATGCTTAGCACGCAAAAGCTAAGCGACTTGTGGTCACAAATGATTGCACCTCTTAGCCAACTTGCCAGCGATTTAAATATTAGCCTTAAGATTCTCGATTTAGGCGGCGGTTTAGGTATTCCTTATACACAAAACGAAGCAACACTTGATTGGGATGACTTAATTGCTGCGCTCGCTAAAATTAAAAATGATGCGGGTGTAGAAGAGCTATGGATGGAACTTGGTCGCTATGCCGTTGGCGAATGCGGTCATTACGCAAACCCAGTAGTAGAGCGCAAACAAAACTACAATCAAGAACAAGTAATTTTAAGCGGCGGTATAAATCACTTATTACGCCCTGCTGTTACCAGCCAAGATTTCCCTGCTGCGTTACTGCGTGAATCCAGTGCAAAAACTCAAGCGGTCACTTTATACGGCCCACTTTGTACAGCGCTTGATTGCTTGGGTGAACATAACTTACCAAGCGATTTAAATGAGTACGACTGGCTAGTGTTTAGCCAATGCGGTGCTTACGGCTTTACCGAAAGTATGCCGTATTTTTTATGCCATGAGCTAGCTGGCGAGTACACCTTGCAAAACGGTACACTTACCTGTGTTCGCCAAGCCGAAAATGCCAGCCACTACTTAAGGTAATAATCATGAGTAATACAACACACATTAGCCAAGAGAACATTGTAGTAGGGGAAGTTGCAAACGGCTTACCACTTACAATTCCTGTGTATCGTTTAAAAGGTGATGGCACAGGGCCAAGTGTTTACATTCAGGCCAATATGCATGGCGCTGAAGTGCAAGGTAACGCAGTTATTTTTCAGCTGCTTGAGCAATTAAAACACCTTAACCTTAGTGGCGATATTACCCTTGTACCTTATGCAAATCCGATTGGTTGTAATCAAAAATCTGGCGAGTTTACCCTTGGCAGGTTCGATCCGATTACGGGCACTAATTGGAATCGCATGTATCACTACAATAAAAATTTAGTGGCACAGTTTGCACAAAATCATACTCAGTATGACGACGCTACATTAAAAAGTAACTTCAAACAGGCACTTATTGACGAAGTAGACAGCAAACTTAACGGCCCTGTTTATTTACTCAATACGGGTAAACGCATTGCGCTTAACTTACAAAAGCTCGCTCATCAGGCTGATATAGTACTCGATTTACACACAGGCCCTATTTCAAGCAAGCATCTGTACTGCCCAAGCTATGCAACCGACAGCGCACGTTACTTTAATATTGAACATGTATTGCTTATTCCTAGTGATTTTGACGGCGCTATGGATGAAGCTAACTTTTGCCCATGGTGGCATTTAAGTGATGCACTTAGCGGACAAGGTCGCGAATTATCAATACCTGTAGAAGCATTTACTGTAGAGCTAGGCAGCCAAGAAAAAATAGACTTAAAAGAAGCATTAAACGATGCAAACAGCATTTTAAGTTACTTAAATCACAAAGGCGTATTACAAAACGCACCGCATACGCCAGCTAATATGACTCGTTATGCATGTAATTTAGATGACTACTTTGCCTATTACGCCCCTATTGGCGGCATGGTTGAATACTTAGCCCCACTTGGCGGGCACATTAAAGCTGGTGAGCCTATTGCCAATATTTTACGCATGGAGCGCTACTTAAGTGAGCAACCATTGCAAACACTTACTCTTGATTGCGATGCAATTGCTATTTTGCACTTTGCCTCAGCGAGTGTTAATCAAGGTACCGAGCTTTATAAGTTTTTTACTAACATATTTGAGCTTTAGCTCACCCTTCTCATTGCTTGAGAGTAATACCAATTGCATTAAATTAGTGATCTATTATAGCGATAAGGAAATAGCTTAATAACAAGGCTAAAATTATGGTACATAGTTGTTCTATATAAATAATTTTTAACGTAGTTAGTGAGTTATTTAATACGCTAGAATGATCATGTTTTTAATAAAATTGGTATAAATTAACTAAAATAATTAATCTGCATTAAAAAAGCGGCCTAGGTCGCTTTTTTTTCTGTTCTATATTTACTTTATATACGTATAATGATTGCTGTGAATACAAATTCAGTAAAAGTTCACCGTTACATATGTAAAAAGACGTTATAATTAAATTAACGCATACAACAACCCGAACTCACAAGGAATTACAATGAGCTGGCGCCACTGGATCACACTTACTGCCTTAATAAGTACAGCGACCTTCGCACAAGAAGAAGTTGCCACAAACGAGCAAGATAACGACATCGAACTTGTAAAGCAGTGTATTTTAAATGAAGTAATTGGCGGAGACGGTAAACAGACATTAGACGATCTTCGTAAAAAGTGTTCAGCTCTTGAAGAAAACAAACAACTTACCGCGCTTGATAAACGCCAAGCTCGAGAAGAAGTCGGTAAAAAAAATAGAAACGTAATTACGCCACATAAGCGTAACTATATTTTACCGCTTTCGTACGTATCACACCCAAACGATCGCCCTTTTGATGGTTTTGACGAATTAACAGATGATAACGATGGCGAGCCACTAGACAACCTAGAAGCAAAATACCAGCTTTCAATCAAAGTGCCTCTATATGATGACTTTTCTGATGAAGACCAAGCCATATTTTTTGGCTTTACTCTGCAATCTTACTGGCAGCTTTATAACTCAGAAATCTCTTCTCCATTTCGTGAAACCAACTACGAACCAGAAATATTTTGGATAAACTACCTCGACCCAGAAAACGTATTATGGGGCGACGAAATGGCAATTTCACTAGGTATTTCGCATCAATCAAATGGTCGCAGCCAGCCAAACTCGCGTTCGTGGAACCGTATTTATGCAGACTTTATTTGGGAAAACAGAGGTTTTGTTTTTAGCTTTAAACCTTGGTATCGCATAAGCGAAGATACTAAAGAAGACATACTTGATGCTAAAGGCGACGACAACCCAGACATATACAAATACATGGGCTATTTTGAATTTAGTGGTGCATATCGTCTTAACGATCATGAATTTAGCTTCATGACGCGTAACAACTTAAATTCAGAAAACCGTGGTGCAATTCAACTCGACTGGTCATTTCCATTATGGGGTCGCGTTCGTGGTTATGCACAATACTTTAACGGTTATGGCGAAAGCTTAATTGATTACAATGCGGATGTAGAACGTATTGGTGTCGGTATATTATTAACCGATTTGCTGTAATACTTCCCTAAGTTTTACGCACAAAAAAGCCAAGCATTGCTTGGCTTTTTTGTGTTTTGAACAGCTAAACAGTTATTTTTTTTACTACAAACTGCCCTTCAAATTCTGCAACCACGTTATCACCATCGTAAATAGTTACTGGCACTACGTAACTTGCTTTACCGTCGGTTTCTAAATCGCTTAACTTGCCCTTACAGGTTTGTATATCAACACAACCACGTGGGTCGGTAGTAAGCGGTTTTAAGTACTTAATGTTAGCATCGGCCAATACAATATTACCTTCAAGCCCAGCTTCTTTAAGTGCTAAGTACGTAGCGCCCCAACCTGTTAGCGTGGCCAAGCTATAAATAGACCCTGCAAACATCGTGTTATGTAGGTTTAAGTTGGCGTCAAGGTCGGCACTGGTTGTAAATTGCCAATCGGTATAGCTTTCTACCTTAATGCCCATCGCGTCACTAATTGGAATAGACTCACGCCATATATTTTGTAGTACTTGCGTCCAATTAGGGTGGCGGAACCAACCTGGTTCACATGGCTTTTGCTTTACCATTTTAAAGTGTTGAACATCGCCATACGCTAAATGCGCTTTTTCTTTTAGTTCATAACCGTGGCGCTTATAAAACTCAAGTGCTCGTTCGCGTGCAAACAATACAAGCTCACCGGCATTTTGAACCCATGCAATTTTTTCAAGCTCGTGCAGTAAGCGACTACCAATATGCTGGTTACGATTACCCTCAGCAACTGCCATATAACGCACTTGTGCTTGCTCATGATTGTTAAAGTGCAAACGTGCTACGCCTAGCACTTCACCTTCTTTATTTTTTATAAAGCGATGCTCAGAATCTTGTTCCATATCGTCTTGTTCAGAGCCACGAGGCTCGCCCCAAGGCGCGCGTAATACCTGCCAACGCAATTGATAATACGCTTGCCAATCTTCGCTACTTTGTGGGGTGCTTACCTGAAACATACATACTCCTTTTGTTATATAAGCCGCAAATAAAAGTCAAAAAAGGCTACGGCGCTATACTAATCATATTGATTATCTACCAAGCTAAAAAAATAAAATAATTAAATTGATTGGTATTATTATGGCAAATACCATACTCCATCCTAAAAAAACTGCAAATACGACTTTGGTGATGCCTGCAAAATAACGTAAAAAATAATAGCAAAGGGCATTGCGCTTTAACGTTGCTAGTTTATGCTGAGAATATGACTGAAAAAATCAATTATATAAATTCACTGACTGGTTTGCTAAGCGATCGATTTATTGAAAATAGCCACAGCATTGGTCAGTTAATCTATTGGCATAAATGCAGTGGTGAGCACATTCAAGTACGTGAGCACGAGCAGTTACGCTGGTTACTTATTAACGACACTCTTCAGTCTGTTGTTGATTTAAATAATCCGAGCTTATTACTTTTTCCGCATTTATTGTACTTAGATAAGCATTGGCAAGCTCTTAAGCCGCCACAAAATGTGTTAGAACTTGGCCTTGGCGGTGGAGCAATTCGTAATTATCTACAACATAAATACCCTAAAGCACAAATAACATCGGTTGAAAAAAACGCCGATATTATTAATTGCTATACCCAGTTTTTTTCGTCAAATAAAAATGAGCAACTGCTTTGCGCCGATGCGCAACAGGTTTTAAAAAGTGCGCTAAATGTTGATTGGGTTATTCTAGATTTATTTAGCCAAATAGATGCACCTCGATTTTTATTTGAAGAGGCATTTTATAAAAAAATCTACTCGGCTTTAAATAACAACGGCGTGCTATTTATTAACTTTTTATCGCAGCATGAGTCGCAATTAAAGCAACTTCAGCAGCTGTTACTCGATGTATTTGGTTGTAACGTCAGCCCGCAAAAAATTACGGGCTATGTAAATCATATTGTCGTGATCACTAAAAAAGAGGCATAAAAATAGGCTTAAACAGATAAGTTAAACGTAACGGGCCCGTCGTTACACAAGCTTACTTGCATATCGGCACCAAACTCACCTGTGGCTATTGTAAGCCCCAACTCTTTAGCTTGAGCAACAAAGTACTCGTAAAGCTCATTAGCTTGGCTTGGCGTTGCCGCAGATGAAAAACTAGGGCGCATACCCTTTTTAGTGTCAGCCGCTAGCGTAAATTGCGAAACCACAAGTAACTCACCTTTAATATCTTTAAGGCTTAAGTTCATTTTGTCGTTTTCGTCAGTAAAAATACGATAATTACTTACTTTGTGTAAAAGCTTGTCGGACGTTTGCTTGTCGTCGTGTTTTTCAACACCTAATAGCAACAATATACCATTGCCAATTTCGCCTACTACTTGGTTATTAATTTCTACTTTGGCATGCTTTACACGCTGTATTAAACCTTGCATTTAAACTGTGTCCTTTATTGCTGGTTCATCATCTTCTAGTTCAAGCTCAGGTGTTTCTGGAATATCATTTGGGCTAATGCACGCTGTAAATTCAGCGCCAAGCAAAACAACTACCCACGACAAATACACCCATACAAACAAAATAGGAATGGTAGCTACTGCACCATAAATAACTTCGTACGAAGGAAAATGGCTAATATAAAGTGCAAACCCTTTTTTAGTCAGCTCAAATAAAAGTGCCGCAAAAAAAGCGCCAGGTATTGCCGCTCTAAACGACACGCGCGTATTAGGCACTAAGGTGTAGAGCATAATAAAGCCCACCATCGAAATCCCGTATGGCAATAACTTTAACAAAAATCCGCTAAACCCAGGAATACCCTGATCTGCAAACGATACCAACGATACAATGTAAGAGGTAACACCAATACTAGCTCCGAGCAACATAGGCCCTAAGCTCAAAACCATCCAGTACACAGCAAATGAGATCATCATTGGGCGTTTTTTCTTAATTCGCCAAATTCGGTTTAATGTGGCATCTACATTGCGTATTAACAGCAACGCAATGGCCGCTAAAAAACCAATACCAACCGCCGTCATTTGATTAGCATTGCCCGCAAAGGAGCTAATGTGCTCTCTAATAACATCGGTAGAGGTAGGGACAAAGTTGGTAAACAAAAAGCTCTCAATTTCCATGCGAGTAGATTCAAAGCCCGGAAAAGCCGAAAATATAGCAACACCCACCGCAATTAATGGCACTAACGACAGAAGTGTCACGTAAGCAAGGTAACCTGCATTAACCGTTATCTGATCGTCTATACAACGATTAAAATACTGCATCCACCAACCAGGCTGCTGGCGTATAAAGGACTTAACTTGCTGTTTGTAATGTGAGAGCTTATCATTCATACAATTGACTTGTGCTTATATAATTTTGATTATAATAACAATCAGCGCCATAATTTACAGCACTAACGCACGTAAACAGGAATTCAAATGAAAAAACAAACATTACTCAGTGTTTCAATGCTTGTAGTAACACTTACTTTAACTGGCTGCCAATCAGCTTATTACTCTGCAATGGAAAAAGTCGGTGTTCACAAACGCGATATTCTTATTGACCGCGTAGAAGAAACCAAAGACTCTCAAGAAGAGTCACAAGAAGAATTTAAATCGGCACTAGAGCGCTTAACGACTCTAATCGATTTTAATGGTGGCGAATTACAAGACACTTATAATCAGTTAAACGACGATTACGAGTCGAGCTTAAATGCCGCTAACGAAGTCTCAACTAATATCAATAAGGTAGAAGACGTGGCAGAAGCGCTATTTGATGAGTGGGGCGATGAGTTGGAGCAATACAAAAGCGCATCACTTAAGCGTGAAAGCAGCAAAAAGCTAGCCGCAACTAAGCGTCAATTTGATCAGCTATTACGCTCAATGCGCAGCGCAGAGAGTAAAATGGAGCCAGTATTAACCTCGCTTCATGATAACGTTTTATACTTAAAGCATAACTTAAATGCACAAGCGGTATCGGCTATTAAAGGTGAATTCACTAACCTTAAGCGCGATATTCAATTGTTGATGAACGACATGAACAAATCGATTGCCGATTCAAACAAATTTATTGAACAAATGAATAGCGCAGGCTAATCATTTGTTACTTTAACAAGCCTGCTTAATTGCAGGCTTTTTTATATTAAAGGGAATGCTAAAAGGGATTTACAATGAAAAGCTTTTTAATCACAACAATGCTCTTATGTATACTAACTGCCTGCGGTGCACCTAATAATATTAATCGTATAACCAACCCCGACTCAGTTGTTGTTATTAATGATAAGAACGGTCGTTATAAAAATTTATACACAGGTGAAAAAACATATCCCACCACCTGTACTGAAAACTGCTACCCAACCCACCCAGACTTACTATGCAAAACCGGCAGCGAAAACTGCCAGTATCAAGGCCAGCAAACTAAACCACAACTTAGCACCGGCTATACTGTGCGCTGGCTTGGTCACGCTAGTTTTGTAATTAACACCCCAAATGGTCAAAGTGTGCTGTTTGATCCGGTAAAAAATCAGTTTGATTCTCCAGTCGCACTTGGCTTTAAACTCGGCGTTGGTATTTATCGTAAAGCAGGCGCTTGGCCTAGTGAACAAGAACTGGAAAATATTGATGCGGTAATGTATTCGCATATTCATTACGATCACTTTAATAAAGCCGACATACAAAGCATTGGCAATAAACCTCGTTATTTAACACCACTCGGTATGGCCGACAACTTCCCCACCGGCGGTTTTAATATTAGCGAAATGCCATGGTACTCAACAACCAACATTGACGACTTAATTATTAATGCCGTGCCAGCTCATCATTTTAGCGCTCGAGTATTGGTGCCCTTTATTTACGAAGATAACAATAAAGACTTATGGAATGGCTGGCTGCTTGAACAAAACGGCAATACCTTATTTTTTGCAGGCGATACGGGCTACTCAAAACACTTTAAAGATATACAGCAAAAATATGGCGATATAGATGTGTGCTTAATACGAATCGCATCTTACTACAGTAAAGAAAGTGGCAAATTTTATCGCTACGTTCACACTACACCAGAAGACGCGCTTAACGCAGCACAAGAGCTTAACTGCAAAGTAATGATACCGTGGGGATACGGTAACTCAAGTTGGAAAATGGGCGACCACTCTAGCCACTCTGCTTTGCTACGTTTATTACACATGGTAAAAAAAATGGATGCTAAAACACCGCTGTATATTTTAAACGAAGGCGAAAGTATTTCACTGTAACTATTTACTTAGCTGTTTTAAGATTGTTATTACATTAAACCAAATCGACAATAAAATTGAGAAATTAATGAAAAAATTAGCACTCGCCTTAAGCTTTTTATTAAGCACGCCTGCAATGGCCATTGATGTTGAACATACATCAACTCCAATTACTATTGATGGCGTATCAGAAAGTGCGTGGGATAAAGCCACTTGGCACGATATGCCTTATTTAATGGATGGCACACTGCCATCAAACGATGCCGATTTTAAAGGGCGTTATCGCTTACTGTGGGATCAAAACTACTTATACCTACAAGCCGATATAGTGGATGATGTTTTAATAGATACACACGCAGATCCAACCTATAAATATTGGGATGACGATGCATTAGAGATATTTATTGATAGCGATGCATCGGGCGGAAACCACCAATTTAATCACACCGCTTTGGCGTACCATATTGGCCTTGATAACCAAGCTGCCGATTACGGCCCTGATAAAAAAGCCCATTTGTATACCGACCACCTAGTTAGTAACTGGAAGCGCAACACCACCGCACCTTTTAACATCACGTGGGAAGTAGCAATAAAACTCTACCCGAATGATTATAAAGAAGGTGCTAAAAATACCCCAATTACACTTAGCGAAAAGCAAGTAATCGGCTTTATGTTAGCGTATTGCGATAACGATGGCAGCGACGTGCGCGAACACTTTATGGGCTCACACGAAGTACAGCCAGTAAACGGCGACAGAAATCGTGGCTTTATAGATGCAGATGTATTTGGCAAAATCACCCTACTCCCTAAAAAGTAAGCCCCCCACACCAATAGGTTGGGTTGAGCGAAGCGAAACCCAACGAAAAATATCCTACCAACAAAAACAGAGACTTTGCAATATCGATTATCTAATTCTCAAGCACGTTTTTGCTTAGACAAAGAGCGCTGCGCCCTAATATAAAGCTAATTTCAGCCACCCTTTTGCTCATGTTTAATAATTTTAAGAAGCAAATCAATTCTGCGATTTGTTTTTTTGGTTTGCTCCCTAATCATTCCCTGCACCACAGCTGAAGCAAGGAAAATAAAACATATTATTTGAAATAATTCAGTTTCAATATCATAGAAGCTATTAGCAATTGATAACAAAACAAACGGTAAAAAAATTGATATGAGATCTTTCAAGCCCCAATCATTTTTTCCTAACGTTTCAAATTCATCTTTATATTTTTGCAGTTCAGCAATATGTTCTATCTCTAGTTTTGCCTTCATTTCATTTTCGGTATTCACACTAGCTTACTCTCACATATTAAATATAGCTTTGATAATAACTTAATACCTTTTTTAGGTTCAATATTAAAAACTGTTTAACGGTATCGAACCAACCGCGATGTTCTTCTAACCTGAGAGCTTACAGCTCTTCTCTCGCTAACTATTATTCACAAAAAAGCCGCTGTGTTTTTCAATACAGCGGCTTTTAAAATCATTATTCTAAATTAATAGATTATGACTTAGGTGCACGACCCGCACGTTTACGTTCGTTTTCTGTAAGGTGTTTCTTACGGATACGAATGTTTAGTGGAGTAACTTCAACTAGCTCGTCATCATCGATGAACTCAAGCGCTTGCTCAAGTGAGTAGTTAAGGTGCGGAGAAAGCGTTTGCGCTTCATCAGTACCAGATGCACGTACGTTAGTTAACTGCTTGCCTTTAAGGGCGTTAACTGTAAGGTCGTTATCACGGTTATGAATACCGATAACCATACCTTCGTATACTTCAACACCGTGACCGATGAATAAACGGCCGCGCTCTTGTAAGTTGAATAATGCGTTAGTAAGTGCTTTACCAGTTGCGTTTGCAATCATTACGCCGTTCTTACGAACACCGATAGCGCCACCTTTATGAGGACCATAATGATCGAACGTATGGTACATAAGACCAGAACCCGAAGTAAGCGTCATGAAATCAGTTTGGAAACCAATTAAACCACGGCTTGGGATCATGAAGTCTAAACGCATACGGCCTTTGCCATCTGGAGTCATGTTAGTAAGTTCACCTTTACGTAGGCCAACTTGTTCCATAACAGAACCTTGATGCTCTTCTTGACAGTCAATAGTCACTGTTTCAAACGGTTCTTCTAGAACGCCATCTACAGTACGTAAGATAACTTCTGGACGAGAAACTGAAAGCTCGTAACCTTCACGACGCATGTTTTCGATTAAGATACCTAGGTGTAATTCACCACGACCAGAAACACGGAAGCTATCTGGGCTAGCAGTATCTTCAACGCGAAGTGCTACGTTGTGTACTAATTCTTTGTCTAAACGCTCACGGATATTACGTGACGTTACAAACTTACCTTCTTTACCACAGAAAGGTGAGTTATTTACAGAGAATGTCATTGTTACAGTTGGCTCATCAACACTTAGTGGTGGTAATGCTTCAACGTTTCCTGGGAAACAAACTGTATCAGAAATCTTAAGCTCACCAATACCTGTTACAGTTACGATGTTACCAGCGTAAGCTCTATCAGTTTCGATACGCTCAAGACCTAGGTAGCTTTGTACTGCACCAATTTTACCATTACGTGTAGTGCCATCAGCACTGATAATAGTAACTTGTTGGTTAGGAGCAACAGAACCACGTTTTATACGACCAATACCAACTACACCAACATAAGAGTTGTAATCTAGTTGAGAAATTTGCATTTGGAAGTCACCTTCAGGATCTGCATCCGGTGGTGATACTTCTTCAACGATCATCTTGAACATAGGTTCCATGTTGTCTGATGGTTCGTCTAAATCTAGTGTTGCCCAACCGTTGATTGCTGAAGCGTAGATTACTTTAAAGTCTAACTGTTCGTCAGTCGCGCCAAGGTTGTCGAATAAATCAAAGATTTGATCCATAACCCAATCTGGACGAGCGCCTGGCTTATCAATTTTATTGATAACGACGATTGGTTTTAAGCCTTGCGCGAATGCTTTTTGCGTAACGAAACGCGTTTGCGGCATTGGACCTTCTTGAGCATCAACAAGTAATAATACTGAGTCAGCCATCGAAAGTACGCGTTCAACTTCACCACCGAAATCGGCGTGTCCCGGGGTATCTACGATATTGATATGGTAGTCATTCCAAGAAATGGCTGTGTTTTTAGCCAAAATGGTAATACCACGTTCTTTCTCAATGTCGTTTGAGTCCATCACGCGCTCTTCGTTACCGCCGCGTGTTTCTAATGTACCTGATTGCTCAAGTAGTTTGTCAACCAGTGTTGTTTTACCATGGTCAACGTGCGCGATAATCGCTATATTTCTTAACTGTTCGATGCTCATATATTTACTCAGAGAAATTAAATTCTCATTGATCCTGCAAGATCTACGCACTCATCCACGCTTTCGCGAGATGTCCCAGCATAGGATTTAAAAGGGCGCATATTATCCCTCATTAATGACATGGATGAAAGTTTATCCAATATAAATTTCAAAACTTTCTCAATACTTTTACTAAGTATCTGTTTTATATATGACAATTATATGAATTAAATTTCAAATTTTTTTTGAAAAACAGCCTTTTTGGCTATTTTGCTGATCTTTTTGGTACTCTTTTGCATTTAGGTTATGCTATTTCCGAGCGATTAAATTAGCAGCAAATTGTGCCCTGTAAATTTTGCACCAAAAAGGAAAATTTACGCACCAATATAGTGCGTTTGTACATTCCATTTTGATGCAACGATATTTTTTTAATTTATAAACAGCTAGTTATAAAAATGGCACAAAATCAGCTTAGTAAATCCCAAAGCAATTATGCAGCAATAACAAAACCCAATAGTTGGAGGACACATGTCACAATCGGTTTTAGATTTTATTAAAGAAAATGACGTCAAGTTCATTGATTTACGCTTTACTGACACTAAGGGTAAAGAACAACATATATCTATTCCTCATCACCAAGTTGATGAAGACTTTTTTGAAGACGGTAAAATGTTTGACGGTTCTTCAATTGCAGGCTGGAAAGGCATAAACGAATCAGACATGGTATTAATGCCAGTTGCTGAATCAATCAAACTAGACCCTTTCACTGAAGAATCAACATTAATCGTACGTTGTGACGTAGTAGAGCCTTCAACACTTCAAGGTTATGAGCGCGACCCGCGTTCTGTTGCTAAGCGTGCTGAAGATTACATGCGCTCTACAGGTATTGCAGATACAGTTTTATTTGGCCCTGAGCCAGAGTTTTTCGTATTTGACGACGTTAAATACAAATCAGATATGTCTGGTTCTATGTACAAAATTGATTCTAAGCAAGCTGCTTGGAACTCAGATAAAGAATATGCAGATGGCAACACAGGTCACCGTCCAGGTATTAAAGGCGGTTACTTCCCAGTTGCTCCTGTTGATGACTTCCAAGATTGGCGTTCAGCTACGTGTCTAGTTCTAGAAGAAATGGGTCAAGTAGTAGAAGCACATCACCACGAAGTTGCAACAGCAGGTCAAAACGAGATTGCTACTCGCTTTAATACAATGGTATTAAAAGCGGATGAAATCCAAGAAATGAAATATGTTATCCATAACATGGCTCACTTATACGGTAAAACAGCAACGTTTATGCCTAAGCCAGTTGTTGGTGATAACGGTTCTGGTATGCATTGTCACCAGTCACTTGCTAAAGACGGTGTTAACCTTTTTGCTGGCGATAAGTACGGCGGTCTTTCTGAAGATGCACTTTACTACATTGGCGGTATCATTAAGCATGCTAAAGCAATTAACGCTTTTGCAAACGCATCTACTAACTCGTACAAACGTTTAGTACCAGGTTTTGAAGCACCAGTTATGCTTGCGTACTCTGCACGTAACCGTTCTGCATCAATCCGTATCCCAGTGGTTCCATCTGAAAAAGGTCGTCGTATTGAAGTACGCTTCCCGGATCCAACAGCTAACCCATACCTTGCTTTCTCAGCAATGCTTATGGCTGGCCTTGATGGTATCAAAAACAAGATCCACCCTGGCGATGCTATGGATAAAGATTTATACGACTTACCAGCTGAAGAAGCAGCAGAAATTCCAACTGTTGCAGCATCACTTGACGAAGCACTATCTGCACTTAGCGCAGACCGTGAATTCTTAACTCAAGGTGGCGTATTCACTGACGACTTAATCGATGCTTACATCGAACTTAAGTCTAAAGAAGTTGAAAAGCTTAACATGACAACTCACCCAGTTGAGTTTGAAATGTACTACAGCTGTTAATATAAGCTGTAAAAAATATGTGTGTTCTCAAGCCCGCTTTGCGGGCTTTTTTAATGGTAAAATTAGTCAATCTCCACTAAAGTTAAGTTACCGATAAAAATGCAGGGCTGCAGAGTGAATAACAAGATTTTATTACTATTAATTACTTTAGGATTAAGTAATTATGGTTATGCCGGTGAAACAAAAATATACGCTTGGAAAGATAAAAATGGCGTATTAGTGTTCTCTGACACCCCTCATAGAGGTGCTAAAGAGGTAAAGCTTACCAGCCAAGATCTTAATATGCCTGCAACAAATACTGACATTTTTGACGAGCAACCCCAGCCTCAACAAGCGGCCTTTAGTATTGCCATTTCCTCACCTGATCATAACCAGACTATTCGTGAAAATACCGGCACTGTTTATGTTACTAGCCGAATAAAACCGCGCTTTGAAACTGGTTTTACTATACAACTTTTTATTGATGGTAAAGCACACGGCCCTGCCAGTGACAGCTCAACCTTTGCAATAAGGGATGTAGAACGTGGTCAGCACACACTACAATTAAAGCTTTTTAATAGTAAAAACCAAGTTATTGCTACAAGCGAGCCCTGTATGTTTTTTATGCACCGAAAAGGGCTAAGCCTAAGTAATTAAATTGGGGTATTACTAATCGTGCAGCAGTGTATTTTACCGTATAACTTGCTTGCAAACATCAACGCACTAAAATGGTGCAGCTATGATTAATAATAAAAACTTTAGCCCTGAGCTACTCGATGCTATTTGGCAAAATCAAACAACCGCTATCATGTTGCTTGATAAAAACTTCACCGTTGTCTATGCCAATACCAGTACTAGCGAACTGCTTGGCCTTGGTAACAAGCGCCTATTAGATCAGCCTTTCGACAGTCTTTTTAATTACCATTCAATCGATTTGCAGCGTATAGAACAATACTCATTAGTTGAAGGTGTAGATTGCCAGCAGCACAGAGCTGACGTGGTTTTTAGCGATTCTCGCCATGCAAAAGTAGCCGTAAGTACACGACAAATTAAGTTTGATGGCTCACTTTATATTTTATTTGAGTGGCGCCAAACTGATGACGAAATTAAGCACGACCAAGCGTCTAATCAAATGCATCAATACCAAGCAGCCCGAAATCTAATTAGAGGCTTAGCTCACGAAATTAAAAATCCTTTAGGTGGAATTCGCGGAGCGGCGCAGTTATTGCAGTATGAGGTTGATCAACAAGAAAGAGACCAATGTGCTGAACTTATCATTGAGCAAGCTGACCGATTACGCGAATTAGTAGATAGGCTTTTAGGGCCAAATCAGCTTCCGCAAAAATCGTATGGCAATATACATCAATCACTTGAATCAGTTGCACGACTAAGTACGTTAGATAATTGTTCTAACATTAGCTTGGTTAAGGATTACGACCCAAGCATTCCTGATGTATACATTGATCAAGGTAAAATTCAGCAAGTAGTATTAAACATTGTTCGAAATGCTCAGCAGGCGCTTGTAAATGGCGGTGAAATAACAATAAAAACCCGCATTAATCATCAGCATCGTCGCCCAGGTAAAGCACCTAAAAAAGCCTTGTTGATCCAAATATCTGATAACGGACCAGGTATTGATCCCAGTGTACGTGAAACACTGTTCTACCCTATGATCACCAATAAAGAAGATGGCTCAGGGTTAGGACTCTCAATAGCGCAAACGCTGATAGATCAACATGATGGCTATATAGAATGCGATAGCTGGCCTGGACATACTGAATTTAATATCTATCTGCCCTTTGCAGATTAATGTTTGGAGTTTGCATGAAAACAGTTTGGCTTGTAGATGATGATGCCTCAATTCGCTTTGTACTTGAAAAGGCACTAACCCGTTCAGGGTTTAACACGGAGAGCTTTGCTAATGCGCAAGATGTACTAAGCGCACTAAAGTTTAGCCAACCTACTGTTTTAGTTTCTGACGTTAGAATGCCAGGCATGGATGGTATGGCGTTGCTTGAACTTATCGCAGAGCAAAACCCTGGGCTGCCAGTTATTATAATGACTGCCCACTCAGATTTGGACTCTGCAGTTAATGCATTCCAAAAAGGTGCTTTTGAATACCTAGCTAAGCCGTTTGATTTAAACGAAGCAGTGGCGCTAGTCGAGAGCGCGTGCAGAGCAAACTCCACTAAAAAAACTAAGCGAAAGCAAGCTCCACCAAAAAGTGCCCACATTATTGGTGAAGCACCCGCTATGCAAGAAGTGTTTAGAGCGATAGGTAAACTATCGGCCTCTAGCATGAGCGTATTAATAAATGGTGAATCTGGCACAGGTAAAGAACTTGTCGCCAGCGCCCTGCACAACCATAGTCCACGTAAAGAAAATCAATTTATTGCACTTAACATGGCAGCCATTCCAAAAGAGCTAGTTGAGTCAGAGTTATTTGGCCACGAAAAAGGCGCATTTACGGGCGCAGATAGCGTACGTAAAGGCCGCTTTGAGCAAGCCAATGGCGGCACACTGTTTTTAGATGAAATTGGTGATATGCCACTTGATGTACAAACACGTTTATTGCGCGTACTTGCCGATGGTGAATTTTATCGCGTTGGTGGCCATCAAAGTATAAAAGTAGATGTCCGTATTATTGCGGCTACTCACCAAAACCTTGAAGATTTAGTTAAACAGGGCAAGTTTAGGGATGATTTATTTCATCGTCTTAATGTTGTGCGCCTACGTTTACCCGCTCTCCGAGAGCGCACTGAAGATATAGAAAGCTTATCGCAGCACTTTTTACATAAAAGTGCTAAAGAACTACAAGTAGAAAGCAAAGTGCTGAGCCCTAAAGCGACTGAGCAATTACGTTTATTTAATTGGCCAGGCAATGTACGCCAATTAGAAAACACGTGTCGCTGGCTAACAGTTATGGCGCCAGGTGAGCTTGTAAGCGAGCAAGACTTACCACCGGAGATTCTGGATGCTTCGCCAACCCAAGAAGAAGGTGATTGGCTAGATGCGTTTCAGCAATGGCTTAATCAAGAGCTTAAACAAGGCAAAGAAAATATTTGGCCTGACATTCAAGCCCAGCTAGAAACTCGTTTAATTAAAACCGCCCTGGCTAATTGTTCTGGTCATAAGCAAGATGCTGCTATAAAAATTGGTTGGGGACGCAACACGTTGACCCGAAAATTAAAAGAGCGCAATATTAGCTGATTAAACGCTTTTAACACATTTGGTTATTGATGAAGCTAATCGAACATATTCCATTATTCAAACAAATGGAAATTATAAACAGGCTGCACTTTTTTAAGGAATTTACGCTCAGCGAGCGCCAAGTCTTATTGGAGTCGTTCGGCCTGTTATATTTAGTAAGCCAGCATCAGTTTTTATTTAAGCAATACGATAACGACAAGCGCTTATATATTGTACTTAGCGGCGCGCTATTAGTATTTAAACATAATCATTTGCTAGAACTTGGTACTATAGAGCCAGGTGAATTTATAGGTGAAGGCGCTTTTATAAATAACCGAGAGCGCAGCACTAGCGCACGCGCCAAAACCGACAGCATAGTTCTTGCTATTACCCCTGAAGCACTCACCCGCTTACCTAATGTTATCCGTGAAAAAATTAAAGACCGAATTATAGAAGGTATGAGTTTGCGTATTGCAAAACTTAGTGAACATATAGAAACTCACGGTTAACTCTATCACTCAATCCATATAAACAATTTGCAATGAGCAATCAAGCCAACTGGGCTTATTAGCGTGCGCAGTAAAAGTGTAAGTATCTGAAGGCTTGGCACCAAAGGGGGTATTTACAAGTGGTTGCGAGTGGCTGTATGTTTGCGAATAATTTTTGTAATAAATGACAACGTAACCGTATAAAAACTCCCAACCTAACCTTACAACAGCGCCACTGGGTAAGGTAAAGTCAGCATATTTATCTGTAAATGTGACAAGTAAATCATTGTACTTGTCTTCGCTGCATTGAGTTGTTCGTAACCTTTTAGGCATAACAAAGGTTGTACCCGCCACTACATTTTTTAAATAAAAACCTATGTTGCCATCACCATAAAAATGATTTGAACGCGTTGTATAGTTAACTTGTGGCTCGTAACCTAGCCCCTGCATTATAGCCGCAAGTTGCTCAGTTTCTTTAGAATAAATCTTATCACTTGATAAGAGTAATGTGGCTTCACCAAAGTCAGGTGGGATTGCCAGCTCTACATATTCATAAGAGAGCGATTGTGCTTTTAGCGCAGCATCGAGCTGGTTGCGCTGTTCATCTTGCAAGTTTTCACTAAATACATACACGGTAGGTTGTTGGCACGCAGCTAATAGTAATGCCAACACACATATTAAAATTCCATTTTTCATAGTTACCCTTTTAAATTACAATTGTAGTCTATTAAAGGTAACTATTTATAGCAATTTAATTTGTTTGGCTATCTAACCACGCATCAACACTTTTACGGGTGTATAAAACTTCTTTAAATAAACGATGGCGTTGAAATTCAAGTACCGATTTTTTTTTCATATCGCCACTCACTAAACGACTATGGTGATCGTTAAATTTTGAAATCACAGAAAAACCACGTTCAGCATTTTCCTTTTGCTCTTTTACTTGATTAGTAAGATGTGACCTAACATCATCTGCGGTCAACATATCTGAATTATCTAAGCCCATTAGCTCTTTTTTCATTGCTAATCTTACGCCCATTTTCTACTCCGTTTTATATGTATTCATTACACATTGATTAATCCGCCAGAGTTTTAGCAATTAGCGAGCCATACGTAAAAAAGATTGCAACGAAGCTTAACTTTTAATTGCTTCAGTTTTTTTAAAGACAGATAAAATACCTAAAAACTTTCATAACTAATTGTGTATTACAGCTATCTAAAGTTACTTGCTTTGGTGCAAAAGTCGCTGTAAGCCTTTATACTAAAGCCTGTGCGTTACCCCACCGAGAGCAAATATGAACGAAGAATATATAGAAATAGAGTTAGAAGAAGAGCCGATTGAGCTTTGTAAATTATTAAAAGTATTAAACTTAGTTGAAGGTGGCGGCCAAGCTAAAAACCTAATCACTGAAGGCTATGTGGGTGTTAACCATGAAATTTGTACAATAAAGCGGAAAAAATTATACAGTGGCGATGTACTAGAATTCGATGGTGAGTTTTTTCAACTTGCGTTAAGTGAAGATGCAGTTCCTGCAGAAAAACCTGCGGCACAACCTCAAGCAGAATCAAAGCAAGCTGCACCACAACCAATAAATCAGCCAGCTAAAGCTAAGCGCAAGCGCACTAAAAAGCCAAAAGTTGACGATAAAACAGGTCGTCGTCCTATTTCATTTGGTTAAGTATTTAAAAAACCCTCTTTTTATATAAAAAGGCCACCTTGTATAGTTGGCCTTTTTGCTCTTTAATTACCTAGCTAATAATAATAAAAACAAGGTAATAATATGTCACAAAACACACCAGCCACCTGGTTTAAACCCGCTGTATGGGCGGCACTTGTATGGAACTTACTTGGCGTTATTGCATTTGCTATGCACATGATGATGACACCCGAAATGATAGGTAAACTACCGCTAGATCAACAAGCTGCCTACTCTAACGTTCCTATTTGGTCAACTATTGCCTTTGCTATAGCTGTATTTGGAAGCACTTTGGGTTGTCTGTTTCTACTTACTAAAAACGCGCTGGCAATACCTACTTTTGCACTGTCGCTCGGTGCTATTTTACTACAGCAGTACTATAACTTTGTAGTTATAAACAGTATTGAGCTGCTTGGCGCAAGTGCTGTATTTATGCCTGTTTTTGTAATCATAATTGCCATTGCTCTACTTTATTTAAGTATTAAAGCTAAGCAACAAGGTTGGTTACAGTAATTAATAAAGGTCAAAATAACTTTTGACCTTACCTCGTCTTTCAAATCATCTCTTGAAATTAAATTTTTCAGCATCATCTCTACTATAATAATTGTATAAAATTCGTTCTCTAAAGACAGCTTTTTACATTGGTATGCACTTTGCAACTCAAGTGCTACAGAGGTCACTCTTCAAAATATTTTTATAATTCATAAAGGGGCAAATAATGAATAATAGTTTCGATACCCAACATCAGCTCACAATAAACGGTGAGCAATATCATATTCATTCTCTAAAAGGACTTGGCGACAAAGCGAAACGATTGCCCTTCTCCTTAAAAGTATTACTTGAAAACCTTCTTCGAAACGAAGACGGCGCAAATATTAAAGAACAAGACATTCAAGCCCTCCTTAATTGGGATCCTCAAGCAAAACCTGCATCTGAAGTTGCCTTTACTCCAGCTCGCGTAGTTATGCAAGATTTCACCGGTGTACCCGCTATTGTTGATTTAGCCGCGATGCGTGACGCAATGGAAAAACTAGGTGGCGATCCTGCAAAAATAAATCCGTTATCGCCAGCTGAACTTGTTATTGACCATTCGGTACAAGTAGATGGTTATGGTAATGATGGTGCATTTGATTTAAATGCCAAGCTTGAATATGACCGAAATAAAGAACGTTACGAATTTTTACGCTGGGGACAAACCGCTTTTGATAATTTAAAAGTAGTGCCACCAGCAACCGGTATTGTTCACCAAGTGAATTTAGAGTATTTAGCCCGTGTTGTTTTTAATGAAGAGCGCGATGGCAAAAAATTCGCTTACCCAGACACTCTCGTAGGTACCGACTCTCATACAACCATGATTAATGGCTTAGGTGTACTTGGTTGGGGCGTAGGCGGTATTGAAGCCGAAGCGGCTATGCTTGGTCAGCCAATTAGTTTATTGATTCCACAAGTAGTCGGTATGAAGCTAAGCGGCAGATTACCTGAAGGTACAACCGCAACCGATTTAGTATTAACAGTAACCGAAATACTGCGTAACCATGGTGTAGTGGGTAAATTTGTAGAGTTTTATGGTGACGGCCTTGCCGACCTACCACTTGCCGATAGAGCAACCATAGCGAATATGGCACCAGAATACGGCGCTACGTGTGGTATTTTCCCGATTGATGATGAAACCATTAACTACCTTCGCTTAACAAACCGCGACGAAAAACACCTAAAGGTAATTGAAGATTATGCTAAACACCAAGGTTTATGGCGTAACGATGGCGACGAAGCGAGCTACACCGATACACTCGAACTTAAATTAGACGATGTTGTACCAAGCCTTGCAGGCCCTAAACGTCCACAAGATAGAATTGCCCTAAATAAAGCGGGTGAAGTAATTGGCGAGCATTTAAAAGGCTTTCAAGATGAGCGTATGGCTCGTCGCGACAAAAGCGATGAAGAGCAAGCTCGTATTGAAAGTGAAGGCCCAACAACAAATCCAGATGAGCCAGTAGACGAAGCACAGTTTATGGGTGCCGCTAAAGTTAAATTTAAAGGCCAAGAGTTTGAGCTAAATGATGGCGCTTGTGTTATTGCCGCAATTACCAGCTGTACCAATACCTCTAATCCAAGTGTTATTTTAGCCGCAGGCTTAGTCGCTAAAAAAGCGAAGCAATTAGGCATTAATGTAAAACCTTGGGTTAAAACATCCCTTGCACCAGGCTCTAAAGTAGTTACCGACTACCTAGAAAAAGCAGGCTTGATGGACGACCTAGAAAGCCTAGGATTTAACTTGGTAGGCTATGGCTGTACTACGTGTATTGGCAACTCAGGTCCACTAGCGACTGAAATATCAGATGCGATTCAAAAGCATAAATTAGTGGTTAGCTCTATTTTATCGGGTAACCGTAACTTTGAAGGGCGTATTCACCAAGATGTGAAAATGAACTTTTTAGCCTCACCTCCACTTGTTGTAGCCTATGCCATTGCCGGCAGAACCGACATTGACGTATACAACGAACCCCTTGCGCAAGATGCTAATGGTAACGATATTTACCTTAAAAACATCTGGCCAAGCGTTAAAGAAGTGAGCGACCTAGTTAAAGAAACAGTAACTAAAGAAATGTTTGAAAAAAGCTACGCTAACGTTTACGAAGGCGATAGCCGCTGGCAGCAAATTCAAATACCTGATGGCAAACTTTATGATTGGGATGACGCATCTACCTACATTAAAAAAGCACCATTTTTTGATGGTATGAAAGTAGAACCTCCGGGTATTCCAACGATTGAGGGCGCACGTTGTTTAGCTAAGCTTGGGGATTCAGTAACTACTGACCATATTTCTCCAGCAGGTGCTATTAAAGCAGAAGCGCCAGCAGGTTTATACTTGCAAGAGAAAGGTGTAGAAAAATCGCAATTTAACTCGTATGGCTCACGCCGTGGTAATCACGAAGTAATGATGCGCGGCACGTTTGCCAATGTACGTCTTAAAAACTTACTTGCCCCGGGTACTGAGGGCGGTGTAACACGTACACAACCAGAAAACGATTTAGCAAGCATTTACGATGCAGCTATGGAGTATCAAAAAAATAATACGCCTCTCATTATTTTAGCGGGTAAAGAATACGGTACGGGTTCATCTCGTGACTGGGCGGCCAAAGGCTCACTTTTACTAGGCGTTAAAGCGGTTGTAGCACAAAGCTATGAGCGAATTCATCGCTCTAACTTAATTGGTATGGGTGTATTACCTCTGCAATTTAAAGAAGGTGAAAGCTACGAGTCACACGGGTTAACAGGGCAAGAACAATTTGATATTGATGGCCTGTACGATAAAACCGATGAAGTAACCGTTATTGCTACAAATGCCGAAGGTAAAAAAGTAACCTTGAGTGCTGATGTACGTATTGATACCCCTAAAGAGTGGGATTACTACAAACACGGCGGCATTTTACAATATGTACTGCGTAATATGATCGACTAACAAAGACAGTAGTTAATACATCTAAAAGCCCAGTTTAGTAATAAGCTGGGCTTTTTTATATTTGCTGTTTGTTGTCTTAAATCAATGCTAAGCATTTAAAGCGTGCCTACTGAGGTAACTATGTCGCAAACAATGATAATTAGGCTGCTTAAAACATCAATAGTGCTTGGGTTGTGCCATATCGTGACTGCCCATACGTTAATTGTGTCGAACTACTTTACTGTCGAGCATGGTATTAAAGGAATAACTATAGCGGCGGCATGCATTGCTGTAGGCGTGCTGCTGTCGCTTCCCACTAAAATATATTTAACAGTATTATTGATGGAAGCCGAAAAACGTTATTTAAAAAACCATAAAAGCACTCACTCTAAATAATTAAAGTGCACTTAAATTATTAATTTCTTTATTACGTTTTTCTAGTTTGTCTTTTACATTTTCGGCGTCATTAAATAGCTTTTTAACCGAATCTGGGTTCAAAATACTGATCCCCTCTGGTGCAGCCGACATTGTATTTGTACTTGGAGAGGTATTTAAAATAGACGTGTCTTCTGCAGCAATAACAGTAATATCTTTAGGATCGAGTTTTACTTCAATACTTTTTGCATGTGGGTTAGGTGTATCAGAAAAGTGCCATTGGCCTGTTTCGTCTTGCCACTTAAAAATTTTACCACTTGAGGTAGCATTTGCAGCAATTGGTTCATCAGAAATACTGCTCGCAATTTTATCGCCAGCTTGCTGAACGCCCTGCACTGCTTGGTCCAAAGTACTGCTAGATAGCGCGACCATTCTTTCTTTAATTTGCTGAGATTCACTGCTAATTGATGATGCAGAAAGCCATGTTTGACCATCGGGCTTTTTTAAATAAAACAAAGAGATGACTGCAATAGCCATAATTGATATAGCTAAGTAGGTAAAGTATTTCATAGCGTTCCTGCTTTAATTAATCCTTTAATGCCTTGAGTCTAATAAAAAATACTTAATTAGGCAATTTTTTGTACCCGAATAAAAGAAAATAAAAACGCAGCCGAAGCTGCGTTTTTATTTGCGATTTAACTACATCGTAGTGACGTTAAATACCGTCACCATCCATGTGTAGTCCACATTCTCGGTTTAAACCAAAAAAGCGAGTTTCTTCCTCTGTCATTCCTGGTTCTAACTTACGTGTTGTATGTACGTCACCCATCGACACATAACCTTGTTCCCATAATGGGTGATAAGGTAAATCGTGCTTAGTAAGATACTGATACACGTCGCGGTTAGACCATTCAATAATCGGGTACACTTTAACGGTACCACGGCTTATTTCTACAAACTGTTTATCAGCACGTGTAGATGATTGATCGCGACGCAAACCACTAAACCACGTGCCCGCTTCTATCTCTTTAAGTGCGCGGGTCATCGGCTCAACTTTATTAAGCTGGTTATATTGCTTAATGCCGTCCTCGCCTTGCTCCCACAACTTACCAAACTTAGCTTCTTGCCATGCTGGGCTTAGCTGCGCTCTATACACCTTTAAGTTTAGTGATAAACGCTCACTCATTTGTTCAATAAACTGATACGTTTCAGGAAATAAATAGCCTGTATCGGTTAATACAACGGGAATATCTGGACGTTGTGAGGTCATTAAATGCAGCATTACTGCCGCTTGAATACCAAAGCTAGATGATAAAAAAGCCGTATTAGGCAAGTTATCAAGCGCCCATGCAACACGCTGTTCTGCGCTCATATTCGCTAGTAAACCATTAGCATCAGCTAGCATAGCCGTTTGGCTTTGTTTATCTAGCTGTAAAATGTTTTTAAATTCACTCATGGTAAATTCCAAACCTCACCAGCGCCAAAGCGCTGGTATTTAATTAAGCGTGAAAATCGGTTACTGATACTTTTACTTCAGCAACAATGCCTTTGCGTATAACAAAGTCACCAAAACACTCACCGTCATTGCGCTCGCTTGCCCATTGGCCAATTAGCTTATCGAATGCTTCTAGGTAAACGTCTTCGCCTACGTTCTCAAGGTACAATTTAGGAATACGTGTGCCTTCTAAATTACCACCTAGGTAAACGTTGTACTTACCTGGGCCTTTACCCACTAAACCAGCTTCGGCTAGCATTGCGCGGCCACAGCCGTTCGGGCAACCAACAACGCGCATAATAATGCTGTCATCTGGTATACCGTGCTTAGCAAGTAATGCTTCAGTTTTTTCAACTAGGCTTGGTAAGTAACGCTCTGCTTCGGCCATTGCAAGTGGGCACGTTGGCAGTGAAACACACGCCATAGAGTTTTTACGTTGCTGCGAATCTTTGTCATCAATTAAGCCATGGCTACGTGCAATTTCTTCAATCACGGCTTTTTGATCTGCAGGTACACCCGCAATAATTAAGTTTTGGTTTGCCGTCATACGCATGTCACCTTGGTGAACTTCTGCAATTTTACGACAACCTGTTTTAAGCGGTTTGCCTGGGTAGTCTAAAATACGACCACTTTGAATGAATAGCGTTAAGTGATGCTTACCATCAATGCCTTCAACCCAACCAATGCGATCGCCTCGGTGAGTAAACTCAAACGGACGGCTTGGTGCAAACGTAACGCCTGAGCGTTTTTCTACTTCTGCTTTAAATACATCAACACCTACACGGTCTAGTGTGTATTTAGTTTTTGCATTTTTACGGTTTGAACGATTACCCCAATCGCGCTGCACAGATACAACATGCTCTGCAATTTTTAAGGTATCTTCTAGCGTAATAAAGCCAAAGTCATCAGCCTTACGCGGATAAGTTGCGGTATCGCCGTGCGTCATTGCAAGGCCACCGCCCACTAATACGTTAAAACCAACAAGTTTGCCGTTATCAGCAATTGCCACAAAGTTTAAGTCATTCGCATGCACATCAACTTCGTTGTTAGGTGGAATAGTTACCGTTGTTTTAAATTTACGCGGCAAGTAATTAGACCCTAAAATTGGCTCTTCTGTGGTTTCTGCTTTTTCGCCATTTAACCAAATTTCGGCATACGCTTTCGTTTTTGGTAATAAATGCTCAGAAATTTTTGCAGCCCAGTCGTAAGCTTCTTGATGTAACTCAGACTCAACTGGGTTAGTAGTACAAAGCACATTACGGTTAACGTCACCCGCTGTAGCAATAGAGTCTATACCTACGCTATCAAGCATTTGGTGCATGCCTTTAATATTAGGCTTTAATACACCATGAAACTGAAACGTTTGACGCGTTGTTAAACGAATACTGCCGTAGCTTGTTTTGTCATCTGCAAACTTATCGATTGCTAGCCACTGCTCTGGCTTAATAATACCGCCAGGCATACGTGCACGTAACATTACATTATGTAGCGGCTCTAGCTTTTGCTTAGCACGCTCACCACGTATATCGCGGTCATCTTGTTGGTACATGCCATGAAAACGAATTAGCTGAAAGTTGTCGGCAGTAAAACCACCAGTAATTTCATCTTTTAAATCTTTTTCTATGGTGCCACGTAAAAAGTTACTTTCTCTTTTCAAACGTTCGTTATCAGAAAGTTTTACGTTTTTATCTTGTTCGCTCATTTTAAATCCTAAATTTGTTACAGTGACGGCTGTTAGCTGTTAAATAAAATAAGAAACGTGATTAATACACGTCTTTCTGATAGCGGTTTGCGCTACGCAAATCTTTTAAGTATTGCTCTGCGTCTTCGTTACTCTTACCTGTGTTTTCTTTAACGATATCAAGCAAGGCGTTGTGTACATCTTTTGCCATACGATTTGCATCGCCACAAATATAAAAGTGAGCGCCAGCTTCTAACCATTCAAACACGTCTTTACTGTTACTGCGTAATTTGTCTTGTACGTATACTTTTTCGGCTTGGTCGCGGCTAAATGCAACATCTACTTTGTTGAGTAAACCCGATTTTAAATAACCCTGTATTTCTACTTGGTATAAAAAATCTTGAGTAAAATGTGGGTTACCAAAAAACAACCAGTTTTTGCCTTGCGCTTCACGCGAATCACGTTCTTGTAAAAATGCACGGAACGGCGCAATACCGGTACCTGGGCCAACCATGATCACAGGTGTATCATCGTTAGTAGGTAGGCGGAAATTATCGTTGTGTTCGCTAAATACTTTAACTTTACAACCTTCTTCAGCACGACGAGTTAAGTAACCAGTACAGCCACCTAAATGCTCGCTATCAAATGCATCAAACTGCACTAGACCTAGTGTTAAATGTACTTCGTCTTCAACTTCGCTTTGGCTAGATGCAATTGAGTACAAACGAGCTTGTAGTTTACGTAAGCAATCTACTAATGTTTGCGCATCAAGCTTTGCTGGGTTTTGGCGAATCACATCATATATTTGACGAGGCTCAATGTATGCGCGCATTGCCGTTTTATCTTCAACTAGTTTAAGCAGCTCTGGCGTGCCCGTAGCAGTTGCATATTTTTCTACAAAACCAGGGTATGACTGAGTCAGCTCTAGTTTTTCAATAAGTGCATCGCGTACGCTTAGCTCTTCATCACCTACTTTTACAATGCTTGTTGCATCAATTTGAGTAAGTGTAAGTACTTCATCAACTAATACATCGTCATTTAAAAAGTACACACCTAATGAATCACCTGGCGTGTAAGTAATGTCAGAACCTTCAAGCGAAATTTCAACGTGGCGTACATCTTTAGTCGAGTCGCGACCGGTAATTTTTTGAACAGTTAATAGCTCTGCTTCAAATGGATTTTGTTTTGTATATTGGCTTGCTGCAGAGGTTGGAGCGCCAAATGGCATTGATACAACTTGACCACCAGCGGCCTCTTGTTGCGCTTTTAAATCAGGTTCGAATGCGTCAATTGCGCCCGCAATCCATGTTGCAGCTTCTTCTTCATAATCTACATCTAAATCAGCACGTTGATATATGGTCTGTGCACCTAGTTTATTTAAACGCTCTTCAAAGTCTTTTGCTGTTTGGCAGAAAAACTCATAGCTAGAATCACCCAAACCAATAACGGCTATTTTTACATCGTCTAGTTTTGGTGCTTTTTTAGTTGCTAAAAATTCATAGAGTGTTTCTGCGTCTTCTGGTGGCTCACCTTCACCGTAAGTAGATACAACGATGGTTAAAAACTTTTCTTTTTTCAGGGCTGTTGGTTTGTAATCTGACATGCTAACCAATTTAACCGCTAAGCCGCGCGACTCAGCCTGCTCTTTCATTTTGCTTGCTACGCCTTTTGCGTTACCCGTTTGCGAACCATATAAAATAGTTAGCGCTGCAGCATCTCCTGCAGCCGGTACGCCAGCAGTGGGAGCACCTAATGCAGCTGAGTTAGCATTAGCGGCTAAGTAACCACTTACCCATGCTTGTTGAATTGGATTAAGCTCAGCCACTAAACCTTGCAGCTTTTGTACTTGATCTTGCGATAGCGGGCTTGCCGCAGCATTTAGTTGACCTAACAACATGAATCGATTCCCCATAACCCTGAAAATTAAACACAACACACTTTGTGTATTGTTAAAAATGAGTTTTACCTCATCCAGAGTGTATCTGTTGAGGTTTTCTAAGTATGCAGGATAACGGGCTAAGCATAGATAAAAAAAGAATAGAATCTGCTTTGATATTCCATTTAGTTATTAATTTATAAAAATACCTTCAAAAACAGTTTAAAGAGTAATTGTTGCCTTTTACTGCATTTTAAATTAACAATTTTGTAACCAAACTAATGTAGGGTATATTTTACTTTCAAAGTAAAAATAGGAACAATCATGTTACACGGGAAATATAAAAACAAATTAATTAGTACCGCTTTGTTACTGGGCTCATTACCTGTAATGGCCAATGTAACTAATGGCGGCTTTGAGCAATGGTCAGGTAATACACCTGATGCATGGACAACAATAGATGGCGGAATTAGCCTTTCACGATCCACCAGCACAGTTAAAAGTGGCAGTAGCTCTGCTGCTGTAAATGTAACTACAGGGTCGCAAAGTAACACCGATTTATTACAACAAGTTACTGTAGAAGCAGGTAAAACCTATAACTTTTCGGCTGATGTTTACCATACCGAAGGTAAAGTTAAGGCGCGCTTATATGTAGACGGCTACCAAGGCTATTCAAATCAGGCACAAACTAACCAATGGCAAACAGTTAGCCATAGCTATACAGCAAGCAGTGATAAAACAATTAGTGTTGGACTTAGGTTTTACGATGTAAGTGGATTTGATGGCAGCGAAACCGCATACGTAGATAACTTTTTACCAAACGCTGATGGCAGCGCATCAACAAGTTGTACCGACAATAGCCTTACCCTAACGCTTAATACCGATAATTACGGTAGCGAAACTAGCTGGGCCGTAAATAACAATCAAGGTAGCGCAATCGCTAACGGCAGTGGTTACGCATCAAACACACAATATGATGAACAAATATGCCTAACTGATGGTACATACGCACTAGTTATTAGCGACAGCTACGGCGATGGTATGTGTTGCTCAACAGGTAGTGGCAGTTATGCACTTAAGCAAGGCTCTACCACACTTGCAAGTGGTGCAAGTTTTAGTAACACCGACAGTACAGCATTTACTTTAGGCGGTGGCTCTGGTGATGGCGGCGGGACTAATCCAACACCCACAGGCTACTATGTTACTGCTCAAGGGTTATCGGGTTATACACTAAAAACTGAGCTTTATAATATTATTAAAGATCATAATGCACAGGGTTACTTGGCTATTTGGAATTTTTACGACTCATCAGCACGTGATAAATACTTTGAAAACGATAACAGCATTTTAGATATGTATAGTGAAAAACCAAACGGTTCAGATAGCTACAATTATACTGCTGTGAGCGATCAATGTGGTAACTATAGTGGAGAAGGCGACTGTTACAACCGTGAGCATTCATTCCCTAAAAGCTGGTTTGGCGGCACTATTGAGCCAATGAACTCAGATGTGCATCATATTTACGCAACCGACGGTTATGTAAACTCAAAACGTAGTAATTTCCCATTTGGTGAAGTAGCAAGCGCTTCATTTACATCAACTAACGGAAGTAAATTAGGTTCTGCAGCAAGTTCATTAAATTACTCTGGTACTGTGTTTGAGCCAATTGACGAATTTAAAGGTGACTTTGCTCGCGCTTATTTTTACATGGCAACGCGCTACGAAAATGTAATAGGCACTTGGCAAACCAAAACGACCTCAAGTAATGCAGTGCTTGATGGTTCAAGCAACAAAGTGTTTGAAAGCTGGGTCGTAGCCATGCTGCTTAACTGGCATAACAGCGATCCTGTAAGCCAAATGGAACTTGACCGTAACCAAGCAGCGTTTGAATTTCAAGGTAATCGTAACCCGTATATCGACCACCCTGAATTTGTAGAAATGATTTGGTAAAAGTTAGCTGTTAAAACATAAGCCTTTGCAATTGCAAAGGCTTTACCTTTTAACGTGTAATATTTTTAGAGATATGATGGTTTAAGCTAGTTATAAGAAACAATTGCGATAAGTGACTTTTCAGCTCTGTTTTTCATCAACGTTAAAAGTGAATGATGAAAATCTTGAAATATCACCTCTCCCAATATTCGCGAATAAATACCAAAGTTTGTATTATCTTGAACGGTAGTTGTTAACGTTAGAATTGTATTGCCGCTTTTATCTTCACTTAGCTGATAGCCCCCATAAAGTGGAGAAAAGTATTCACCGCCAAGTTTCACGTGTTTATCGAGTGCGTCATCGGGGATAGCATCAGGGTCTATGTCAAATCTATAAAGCATTTTTTTGTTTGGTTGCCAATCAGTAATTACCTCTTTAAATACAACTCCTTTTTGCCATTTACTCGTTCTAATTGCCCCAACACCCGTAGCATTCATATTTGCCTCTAAAGGTTTAGGTACACCTATTAATTGGGTAAGCGAAAATGGCAACTCTTGTGGCTCTATTGTGCTTACATTTGCAAGCTGCTGCCATACACGATTTATAGGTGCTTCAATAACCATAGAGTTGGTGACTTCGTACGTTTTTGATAAATTTAAAAAATTAACTTCAATAGGTGAAAGTAATACAGGAAGCAAAGCAATTGAAAGTAAAGAACGGTTAGCATTTTTTGTTTGACGATTATTAATAAAGCCTGCCAGTAAACCGCCAATACTTGCAAAGAGCATAAAGGCAGGTAATGCCATGGCCACACAAATACTGCCTTCAAGTAAAGTAATTACACTTACAAATAAAAAAACAAAAATAGGCTGCCAAGCAATCGTCACCATTTGCCTTTTAGTTAATGCTTTTGATTCGTTGTACTCAAAGTGAATACGAATATAGCCAATAGCAACAGGCACTAAAAACATAAATGATATAGAGACTAAGCTACCTAAATTATAAGCATTGACTAGCTCTACAAACAGCCGCATAAATATGCCGTAAAGCGTACCAAGTAAAATACCAATTGATTTAGGGGATTTGAGTTGCATCTCTATTCTTTATTGTTGTTATTAACAATCCGAAAGTAACAGAAGTATTATTTCACCACAAATAAAACGAAATTAACGGCTGCTACCAATAAGCTTTTCAAACAAAGCGGCTTTTACAGCCACTAAGACTAAAGGATAATAACCTGCCATTAACACTACTCCCCGCTATAAACAGTAATCAAACTCCTTAAAATAAAAAACAAGCCATTGATTTATAATAACTTTAAATCATTTTGTATAGTTTTATAATTTCTAACGTAAAGCTGACTGTCAGATTAACTGTATTAAAAACAACCATACACGACCTTTTGCCTATACATCCCAGCCTAAGAGCTGATTTACCCTGCATGTTCAATATTCATTTGCTTTAACAAAGCCGTATTTATTTGATTAAGCAACAATGTTGCAGGAGAACGCATGCAAACTACACCACCCGGTGATGCACCATCAAACACGCACAAAGATGCTCAAAGCTACGAGCAACTTCACAAGCCGAGTTCAGAGTTTAATACTCGCGACGAGTACCTCGAACATGAATTACAAATTATGCAGCCTAAGCGCTGGCGTCCTAATTTACCGTTTAGAGATTACCGATTTGAATTTGAAGACACTATACCTGCAATGGCGGGCACTATTGGTAAAGTCGTTATGGTGGGGGCTATTGCAGCAACCTTTGCGGCGCCTCTTGGTTTAAGCGATGCATTTGTTTTAGAAAATGTACGTTACGAATTACTCATTGTTTCTATTTTTATCATCTTATTCTCAGGCTTTATTTTACCAACAGCCAACTTGGCTGGTACTCACGGCCCGCTTATTCCGTTAATTCCTATTGTTGTTGCTGCTGGCGGTCACCCTATGGCGTTTGGCTTACTCATTGGTGCCTTTGGTTTTATTTTAGCCATAACCAAGGGAGGAAGTATGCTCGCGCGCCTAACCAGTAAAGGTGTATGTGGCGGGCTACTTATTTATTTAGGCTTTATTGGTACTATTTCGCAAGTTAAAAAGCTGTTTGCTTGGGCTGAAGCCATTGATATGGCACACATTGCGTTTATTGTTATTTTAGCCACCATTTTATTGTATGCGCTATTAGAGCACTTTAAAAAGCGTTGGTTAGCCGTGCCGTTAAGTTGCCTTATTGGTGGCGTGGTTGCCTTTGCCTTAGGCGCACCGTTTGAGTTTCATACTGCACCGGGTTTACCAAATATGAACCCAGCTTACTGGTGGGGCGAAAACACGGGTTGGATGCTAGGTTTACCAACGCTTGAAAGCTTTGTTGTTGTACTCCCATTTGCAGTGCTCGCCGTTGCTATGTGGTCTCCTGATTTTTTAGGCCATCAAGTATTTCAAAAAATAAGTTATCCGCAACGCACTGAAAAAGTACAAATGAATATCGACGACACCATGCTAAGTGCATCGGTTAGACAAACATTCGGCTCACTTGCCGGTGGTGCTAACTTTGCCTCCTCTTGGGGTACTTATATTGTGCCTGCCGCTATTGCTAAACGCCCTATCCCTGCTGGCGCTATTTTAACTGCATTATTTTGTATTATTGCTGGTTTATGGGGTTACCCTATGGATTTAGCAATTTGGCAGCCTGTATTGTGTGTAGCGCTTATTGTTGGTGTGTTTATCCCGCTACTTGAAGCTGGCATGGAAATGACGCGCGAAGGTAAAACGACGCAATCAGCCGCTATTGTGGTATTTGCTTCGACCTTAGTTAATCCTGCTTTTGGTTGGTCACTTACTATGCTACTTGATAACTTAGGGCTGATTGGCTGTAAAGAGCGCAGCGCTGAGTTAACTAAAATGAGCCGCTGGGTGATTCCACTTATTATGTTTGTGTTACTTACCACTGTAATGGCAATTGTAGGTATGTTACCTGGTATACCGGCGTTAATGGCTGACTTTAGGCATTAACCTTTAGCTACCACATCTCATATTTACCCACAAAAAAGCACGGCAATTGCCGTGCTTTTTAATACGTGATTTTTAATACACACGGTTAAGCAATTACTGCCAAGAACGCTCAGTCGCTAGTTGTTTTTCAAACGCATCAATTTGTGGGTTTAGCGTTTCGGTTACACCAATAAAGTCTAAACCACTTAACAAACGTTCTTTTACCTCTTTACTAATATCAAAACTAATTGGTGCAAACTTACTGCTTGTTAGTGTTTGATTTTCAAGGTCGATTTCAATGTTAATATCGTCGTGCTGCTCGCTAAGTACAAACAATTGCTCAAGCGTATCGGCAGGTAGCGCTATGGCTAACATTTGGTTGTTACCACAGTTATTAAAGAAAATATCTGCAAAGCTTTCAGCTAAAATCACTTCAAAACCATATTGCTTCAGCGCCCATGGCGCGTGCTCACGAGATGAGCCACAACCAAAGTTGTCGCGCGTTAATAATATTTGCGCGCCTTGGTAGCATGGGCGGTTTAAAATAAAGTCAGGGTTTGGCTCGTCGTTATCTAGGTAACGCCAATCATAAAACAATGCCGCATCAAAGCCTTCGCGGCTAGTTGATGTTAAAAACTGCTTAGGGATAATTTGGTCAGTATCTACATTGTTTTTATCAAGTGGGGCCATTAAGCCACTAAAAAATACGCTCATTAGGCTTCTCCTCTAATATCAACAAAGTGACCATGTATTGCAGCAGCTGCGGCCATTGCAGGGCTAACTAAATGAGTACGCCCGCCACGACCTTGGCGACCTTCAAAGTTACGGTTAGAAGTAGATGCACAACGCTTGCCTGCTCCTAGGCGGTCATCGTTCATCGCTAAACACATAGAACAACCCGGTTCGCGCCATTCAAAGCCAGCGGCTTTAAAAATATCGGCTAAGCCTTCGTCTTCGGCTTGTTTTTTAACTAAGCCAGAGCCCGGTACAATTAACGCCTCTATGCCGGCAACAACATGTTTGCCTTCAACAATTTTTGCAGCAGCGCGCAAGTCTTCAATGCGGCTATTTGTACATGAGCCAATAAATACCGTGTCTACTTTCGCGCTTGATAATTTATCGCCCGCTTTTAAATCCATGTATTTAAGCGCGCTGCGAATAGCGTCCGCTTTAATTAAATCAGGTTCTTGGTCTGGATCGGGTATGCACTCATCAACACCAATTACTTGCTCTGGGCTTGTGCCCCAGGTAATTTGTGGCTGAATGTCGTCGGCATTTAGCTCAACAACTAAATCAAAGTGTGCGCCTTCATCCGTTTTTAAAGTTTCCCAATATTCAACGGCTGCATCAAAATCTGCGCCTTTAGGTGCAAACGGACGACCTTTTAGGTAATCATAAGTAATTTGGTCAGATGCAATCAAACCCGCTTTTGCACCCATTTCTATGCTCATATTACATAGCGTCATACGGGCTTCCATTGAAAGTGCTTCAATGCCTGCACCACAAAACTCTGCTACATAACCTGTGCCACCAGCGGTACCTAACTTGCCAATTACCGCCATAATTAAATCTTTAGCCGTAACCGTTGGACGCAATACACCGTTAATTTGAATTTTTAACGATTTCGCCTTTTTTTGCTGTAGCGTTTGCGTTGCTAATACGTGCTCAACCTCAGACGTACCAATACCATGCGCTAATGCGCCAAACGCACCATGCGTAGAGGTATGGCTATCGCCACATACAATGGTTGTGCCAGGCAAAGTAATCCCTTGCTCTGGGCCCATTACGTGCACAATACCTTGATTAATTGAGTTTAAATCGTAAAGCACAATACCAAACTCTTTACAGTTTTTATCAAGCGCCATTAATTGGTTTTTAGATACTTCGCTTGCGGCATCAAGTGATCGGCTTTTAGTCGATACGTTATGATCCATCGTTGCAAAGGTTTTTTCTGGGCAACGTACAGTACGGTTTTTTTCACGTAGACCAGCAAAAGCCTGCGGAGAAGTAACTTCATGCACTAAATGGCGGTCAATATAAAGTAAGTCGGTTTGCTCGTTTATGCTGGCAACGGTATGTGATTGCCAAATTTTTTCGTATAACGTTTGGGCCACTTGCTAATTCCCTAATCTGTTTGAGTTGCAGCATAACGGTGCTGCAACTTTAATATGTTATTAAATGCGTGAAACGATGGCTGCTGCCACATCGCTTGTGCTGTAACCTGCATTTGGATATATATCTGGTGTGCCAACGCCTGCTTCTACGGCTTCTGCTACTGCTTTTTCAATCGTGCGAGCAGCTTCGTCTTGCCCTAGCGAGTAACGTAGCATTAATGCGGCACTTAAAATTTGTGCTATTGGGTTTGCAACGCCTTTACCTGCAATATCTGGTGCTGAACCGCCTGCTGGCTCGTACAATCCAAAACCTGATTGATTCAAACTTGCCGATGGTAATAAGCCCATTGAACCTGTGATCATGGCGCACTCATCTGACAAAATATCGCCAAATAAGTTATCGCAAAGTAATACATCAAATTGGCTAGGCTGCTTAACTAACTGCATAGCGGCGTTATCTACGTAAATGTAATCTAAGCTTACTTCTGGGTAGTCTTTGCTTACTTCGGTTACTACTTCGCGCCATAATACGCTTGATGCTAATACGTTTGCTTTATCAACAGAGGTAACATGGTTACTACGTAGTTTTGCAGCTTCAAAAGCAAAGCGTGCAATACGTTCAATTTCTTTTCGTGAGTATGTTTGCGTATCAAATGCAAACTCTTCTGCGCCTTCACCACTGCGGCCTTTTTCACCAAAGTAAATGCCGCCAGTTAGTTCGCGCACACATAAAATATCAAACCCTTTTTCGCTGATATCAGCGCGAAGTGGCGACGCTGCACTTAATGCAGGTAATAACTGTGCAGGGCGTAAATTACAAAACAAACCAAAGTGCTTACGAAGCGGCAATAACGATGCGCGCTCAGGCTGCTCGTTTGGTGGTAAGTTTTCCCATTTAGGACCGCCTACCGAACCAAATAAAATAGCGTCTGAGTTTTCACACGCAGTAAGTGTACTCTCTGGTAATGCTTTACCAAATTCGTCAATGGCTGCGCCGCCAATTGCATAATGCTCGCGGTTTAGGGTAAAACCAAACTTATTGCTCACAGCATCAAGTACTTGCTCTGCTGCTGCCATTACTTCTGGACCAATACCGTCGCCAGCTAATACCGCAACGCTGTAGTTTGTTTTACTCATCCTGCTTTCCTTTGTTGTTTTAAATCAGACACTTTTTGTGCACGATAAATTAAGTTATAAACACGGATCATGGCGCGTACCGACGCTTCAACCACATCCGCTGCAATGCCCGCACCGTGGTAAGGTCGGCCATCGTATTTAGCTATAATATTTACTTGGCCTAATGAGCTTGCGCCTTGGCCTGTCGCTTCTAAGTTATATTCAATCATTTCAACGCTCATACCGGTTAAGCGCTCAATAGCTGCAAACGAAGCTTCAACTGGGCCATTACCTGTCGCGGCTTCTTGTTTAGCTTCGCCATCAATGCGCATTCCAATAGTAGAGCTTGCTACCGATTGTGAGTTAGAGGCTGAGTTAACAAATTCTAATTGGTATTTTTCGTCTTTGTCGTTAATTTGATTAAAGTAAATCATCGCCTCAAGGTCGTAATCGTATACTGTGCCTTTTTGGTCAGCCAATTCGATAAAGCTTTTATATAAGCCATCCATATCGTAATCAGATTTTTGATAGCCTAATTCTTCTAGGCGATGCTCAATAACATGACGACCCGAACGCGAAGTCATATTTAATTGGTTGCTTGGCACACCCACGCTTTCTGGCGACATAATCTCATAAGTATTTTGCGCTTTTAATACACCGTCTTGGTGAATGCCAGAGCTGTGTGCAAAGGCGTTTTCGCCAACAATCGCTTTATTTGGCTGTACTGGCATATTACAAATTTTAGCCACTTGGCGAGATGCGCGGTAAATTTCTTCACTTTTAATATCTGTGTATACTTTTAAGTGGTCGTGGCGCATTTTCATGATCATCGCCACTTCTTCAAGTGAGCAGTTACCAGCACGCTCACCAATGCCATTAATAGTACACTCAATTTGACGTGCTCCGGCTTGCACTGCAGCCACCGAGTTTGCTACGGCTAAACCTAAATCGTTGTGGCAATGCACACTTAAACGCGCTTTATCAATATTTGGCACGTTATTCATTAAATGGCGGATCATCGCGGCGTATTCGTCTGGCGTTACAAAACCAACGGTATCTGGCAAGTTAATAGTTGAAGCTCCGGCATTAATTGCCTGCTCAACAATTTTACATAAATCCCAATGCGGCGTACGACCGGCATCTTCACACGAAAACTCAACATCGTCTGTGTAGTTACGCGCTAATTTAATTGATTTAACCGCCATTGCCGTTGCATCATCTAGGCTCATACGCAATTTATGTTCAAGGTGCAAAGGGCTTGTAGCAATAAAAGTATGAATACGGCTTTGCTGAGCTGTACGAAGTGCTTCGCCACAGGCTTCAATGTCTTTAGCAACTGAGCGCGCTAAACCACAAATAATCGGGCCTTTTACTTCGGTTGCAATACGTTGCACCGAGCGAAAATCAGCAGGGCTCGAAACCGGAAAACCCACTTCCATCACATCCACATTCAAGCGGCTAATTGTATGCGCTAATTGAATTTTATCATCTTCAGTAAGGCTTGCTTTAAGCGCCTGTTCGCCATCACGTAAGGTGGTATCAAAAATCCATACTTTATCTTGCTCTTGCATAACTGCCCCTCATTCCTATGTTACCCAAATTTCAATTAATCCCAGCCGCGAGATAAAAAAAACCCCGCAATTGCGGGGTTTTTAGTGTTCAACTCGATGCAAACACACTAATCCCCGCTTACTTGCCATAGCAGTAAGAGGTTAAGTTTTAGTGTAATTAAACGAATAATATGCATCTTGTTTTCTTGTGTGTGTGTTCAGTGAAGCCTATTTTTAACATTACAAAGCGACGGAAGCAAGCATAAAAATTCCACAAAACAGATTTAAAAACGATTCAATTGGGTTTTTTAATTCAAACAAGGTGACTGTGAAGAATTAAAATAACAAATACGTAACTAGTGGCGCTTAAATTAATAAGCACTGCAATATACCGTGCTTATATTAACTTTTTGCAATTTTTTTAAGCTATGCTTCTTTATTCGTTTCTCTTACGTAATGCCCGGCTCCTCGAGTAATATAACGCAGCTGCCAAATAACGCGCTCAATCAATTCGTCGCGTTGTAGCCCTTCTATGTCGAGTGCTTCTGCACCGGCATTAAATACCAGAGTGACCATAGATTCCGCCTGAATATAGGCATGCATGGAGTTACATTTGGTTTCGCTTTCTAAATAATGAGCCAGCTCTAAAATAAAATGTTTTACCTCGCGCGCTACTGCGGCTCTAAATGCTTTAGACGTACCAGAGCGTTCTCGCAGCAACAACCTAAATTGGTTACTTGAGTTATCAATAAACTCCATAAACGTAACCACTGAGGTGTTTATAACACTGCCGCCATCGTTTGCTATGCGCCTACGTGCTTGACGCATTAGTTGGCGAAGAGTCAAACCTGCTTCGTCTACCATGGTTAAACCTAGCTCATCCATGTCTTTAAAATGACGATAAAAAGAAGTAGGGGCAATACCGGCTTCTCGTGCTACTTCGCGTAAACTTAAATTCGAAAAACTATGATCAGCACTCAGCTGATTAAATGCCGCTTGAATTAACGCCTGTCGTGTTTTTTGTTTCTGTTGCGCTCTAACACCCGACATCAACAGCTCCCTGAATTATTTTATATGAATATTTAGTGATATTAGCTCAATTGTACAGTCTAATACTTGACGCCAAGAGTTTGAAATACTATTTTAGCTTACAGTTGTACGCTGAGATTGAGAATTATGAATAAACCACCGATTATTTGGACAAACGTCCTGTTTTTTAGCCTAACCTTTTTGGCGGCTGCCACCCTTGTACCTTGGTACGCTATTAGCTACGGATTTACCAGCGCGCATTGGATTGCTTTTGTAGGCTGCATGTTTTATGCGGGCTTATCTATTACTGCCGGTTACCACCGATTATGGGCACATAAAACCTATAACGCACACCCAGCTGTTGAATTTATTTTTGCGCTTGGCGGTGCTTTTGCACTACAAAACAGTGCTTTGCACTGGAGTAGCGATCACCGTATACATCACGGCCAAGTTGACGACCCAATAAAAGACCCTTACGCGGCTACCAATGGTTTTTGGTATAGCCATATCGGCTGGATGTTACGTGACTACCAAGGCGATAGCTACAACGACTATAGTAATTGTCGTGATTTACAACGAAATAAAGTCGTTATGTGGCAACATAAGCACTACTTAAAACTAGCTATTGCCATGAACGTAGGTTTGCCTCTTGCACTTGGTTTATTAGTTGGTGATGTGTGGGGTATGTTAATTCTTGCAGGTTTACTACGCTTAGTACTAAGCCAACACTTTACCTTTTTTATAAATTCGGTTGCACATATTTGGGGTTCTCGCCCATACACTGAAAAAAATACGGCACGCGATAACGGCTTTTTAGCGTTATTTACATACGGTGAGGGGTATCACAACTTCCATCATATTTTTGCAAGCGACTACCGTAACGGTATTAAATGGTTTCATTACGATCCAACAAAATGGATGATCCGCTCTTTAGCAGCTGTTGGTTTAGCCAATAAACTAAAGCGTACACCTGTTGAACGTATCGAAAAAGCAAAGGCCGAAACGCTAATGGGTAAAACGCAAACGCGTCTTGCAAAATTGCCTTTAGCACAAGATAAGATTACATTATTACAACAAGAGTACGATTTACTGCTGAAAAAACTGCAAAATTATTGTTCACTACAAAAACAAGTGTTAGAAGTTAAAAAAAATAACATGGCAAAGCAGTGTGAACGCTCAGCATTAATGGCACAATACCATGAGTTGGAAGCCGCCTGGGAAAATCAAAAACAGGCATGGCTAGCACTTAATGCGAGGTTATTAAAAGCCTCTTTTAATTAATTTAGGAGTGGCAGTGGCCAAACAACCAGAACAAAAAAAAGTACCCGTGACATACCAATATGATGCAATAATTATTGGCACGGGTCCTGGCGGTGAAGGTACCGCCATGAACCTTTCAAAAAATGACAAAAAAGTAGCGGTTATTGAACGCCAAGAAGCTGTTGGTGGCGGTTGTGTACATTGGGGAACAATTCCTTCAAAAGCGCTTCGCCACTCTGTTAGCCGTTATATTGAATACAAAGCAAACCCGTTATTTAATGTTGGCGAGCGTCCTAGCCGCTTAACATTTCCTGATATTTTACGTCATGCTAGTTCGGTTATTTCTAAGCAATCTAATTTACGTAGCAGCTTTTACGATCGCAACCGCATTCATATGTTTCAAGGTGATGCGAGCTTTGTAGATAAGCACACAATTGAAATAAAAAGAAATGATGGCTCAACTGAGCGACTAACCGCTAAAACAATTGTTATAGCGACGGGTTCACGCCCTTACCGCCCACCTGAAGTCGATTTTACGCATTCTCGTATTTACGAAAGCGACACGATACTAGGCCTTGAACACGACCCTCATCGCGTACTTATTTATGGCGCAGGTGTTATTGGTTGTGAGTATGCTTCTATATTTAAAGGCTTAGGCGCTAAAGTTGATTTAGTTAATACACGCGACCGCCTGCTTGCTTTTATGGATGCTGAAATATCTGACGCGCTTAGCTATCACTTTTGGAACAGCGGTATTGTTATTCGTCATAATGAAGAATTTGATCGAATAGAGACCCGTGACGACTGCGTTATTATGCATTTAAAATCGGGTAAACGCGTAAAAGCTGACTGTATTTTATTTGCTAATGGCCGTACTGGTAACACTGATACGCTAAACCTTGAAGCCATTGGTTTAAAAGCCGATAGCCGTGGCCAATTAAAAGTGAACGAAACATACCAAACAGAAATTGATAACGTTTATGCTGTTGGTGATGTAATTGGCTACCCAAGCCTTGCAAGTGCTGCGTTTGACCAAGGTCGTATAGCTGCTGATGCAATTGCGTGTGGTAACTGTGACGACAGACTGATTGTTGATATTCCGGCTGGTATTTATACCATTCCAGAAATGAGTTCAGTCGGTAAAACCGAGCAAGAGCTTACAGCCGCTAAAGTACCTTATGAAGTTGGCCGTGCTCAGTTTAAGCATTTGGCACGTGCGCAAATTGCGGGCACTGAAGTGGGTAGTTTAAAAATATTATTCCACACCGAAACCAAAGAAGTACTTGGCGTACATTGCTTTGGTGAGCGTGCGTCTGAAATTGTTCACATTGGCCAAGCCATTATGGAACAAAAAAATGGCGGCAATAACATCGACTACTTTGTAAATACCACATTTAACTACCCAACTATGGCTGAAGCCTACCGTGTTGCGGCGCTAAATGGTTTAAATCGTTTATTTAAGTAACTGCTTAAATAAGGTTTTTAAACGCCTTTATAAATAGATAACAAAAAACCCGCACTAAGCGGGTTTTTTATTTTTAAACAAGCACTAATGCTTGTTTAAGTCACTATTACTTATGGTACTTAGCACTTAGCTCATGTACGGCATTAATGAATACACCGGCATTTTCAGGGTCTACATCTGGTGTAATACCGTGACCTAAGTTAAACACGTGGCCATTGCCTGTACCGAAATCTTCTAAAATAGTGCCTACTTCTTGGCGAATACGCTCTGGTGTACCGTGTAACATAGACGGGTCCATATTACCTTGTAGCGCTACTTTATCACCCACACGGCGCTTAGCGTCGCTAATATTAATAGTCCAATCAAGGCCAATTGCATCACAACCTGTTGCTGCAATTGCTTCAATCCATTGACCACCATTTTTAGTGAACAAAGTAACCGGTACTTTACGGCCATCGTATTCACGAATTAAGCCATCTACAATTTTATGCATATATTGCAGTGAAAATTCGTTGTAATCGCGCGGACTTAATACACCACCCCATGAGTCAAATACCATTAGCGATTGCGCGCCAGCTTTAATTTGAGCATTTAAGTAATCGATAACTGAATCAGCTAATTTATCGAGTAATAAATGAAGTGTTTGCGGCTCTGCAAACGCCATTTTTTTGATTTTACCAAATACTTTGCTGCTACCGCCTTCAACCATATAAGTTGCTAGCGTCCAAGGCGAACCAGAAAAACCAATAAGTGGTACTTCACCCTTAAGTTCACGACGAATAGTGCTTACTGCGTTCATTACGTAGCCAAGCTCGTCTGTAGGGTCTAACTTTGGAATTTTTTTAACATCAGCAAGTGATGAAATAGGACGTTCAAACTTAGGGCCTTCGCCAGTTTCAAAGTACAAGCCTAAACCCATCGCATCTGGAATTGTTAAAATATCACTAAATAATATAGCGGCATCTAACGGGTAGCGACGTAGTGGCTGCAGTGTTACTTCACATGCAAGTTCTGCATTACGGCACAGGCTCATAAAATCGCCCGCTTGTGCACGTGTTGCACGGTACTCTGGTAAATAGCGTCCTGCTTGGCGCATCATCCATACCGGAGTTACATCAACAGGTTGTTTTGCAAGTGCACGTAAATAACGGTCGTTTTTTAATTCGCTCATGGCGTAAATGATCCTAAGACTTGTATAAATTGTGCAAGATTGTACCACCATATTCCCCGACCCTCTATTGCTTAGGGACGAAAACAGCTTTACCTAGAGGTAGATCAATAGAATGGAGTGTTTTAATCCATTTTGACTATAAAATAAGCAAAAAATAATAACATTTAAAACTTTTTATTAATATGTTTGCAACATACTAAAAACCTTGTTATTGTTTGTCCCGCGTTAACAAAAACAACAATAAAAATCTTAAAACAACAATAAAAATCTTAAAACAATAAAAATAAAAGTTTTAAAATAATAACAATAAAAATCATCTCATAAAAATAAGAAAGCTTGTTATAACAAGTCACTGAAAGAAATTAGACCACCGTAACTGGTGGTTTTTTCTTGCCTGCAATAAAACTCCCCCATCTTAATTAATATAAGAAGATACAACTCACAACTGGGTTACTTTACTTGTTGATATACGCTCAAATTAAATATATCTTGATGTACAGTGAGTTATTATATTTTTAATTAAAAACCAACCCAGCCTAGGAGAATAATTATGCTGACGCGTGTAGAAAAAGCTCAACAGAAATGGGGTGGTAGCCACACAGTAATTGATAAATGGCTAAACGAACGCCAAGACCTTATTGTACTTTATTGCAAAATTGCAGGCTTTACGCCGTACGAAAAGCAAGATCAGGCATTACCAGAGCCAAAGCTAATTGAATCATTTTGCCAACTTTTAATGGATTACCTATCTGCAGGCCATTTTGAAGTGTATGACGATATAGCAAAAGCATGTGAAAAAAAGGGCTTACAAAGCCAAGAGTTAGCAAACTCTATTTACCCGCGTATTTCTAGTACAACCGACATAGCGCTTGATTTTAATGATAAATACGCTGAAGTAGACAAAGAAGACTTGTTAAAGGGCTTTGATGATGACTTATCTGTTATTGGCGAGGCATTAGAAGCACGCTTTGCACTTGAAGATGAGCTTATTGATAACTTGTTTTCTAATCACGCAAACTAATATGTTATTTACGCACATTAAAAAAGGGACCTAAGGTCCCTTTTTGCATTTACACAATAAGCTTATTATTGTGCTGGTGCTTCTTCGTTTTGAATTTCAAGTAATTCAACTTCAAATACAAGTGTTGAATTAGCTGGAATTTTACCTAAGTCGCGATCGCCGTAAGCAAGTTCTGAAGGAATAGTGAACTTATACTTAGAACCCACTGACATAAGTTGTAAACCTTCAGTCCAACCCGCAATTACGCGATTAAGAGGGAAAGTTGTCGGTTCGTTACGTGCATATGAGCTATCAAACTCAGTACCGTCTAATAAAGTACCTTTGTAGTGTACTTTAACTACATCAGTTGCTACTGGCTTTTCGCCATCGCCTTCGCTAAGTACTTCGTACTGTAGACCAGATTCAGTTACTGTAACGCCTTCTTTTTTAGCGTTGTCAGCTAGGTATTTAACACCTGCTTCTTTGCTTTTTTCAGACTCTACTTTTGCTTTTTCTTCTTGCTTAGTACGCACTGATGTATCTAGTTCAGTTAATACTTCGCGAATTTTTTCTTCGTCAAGTTTTGCATTACCAGCAAGTGCATCTTCAAAACCACGGATTAGAAGTGCTTGGTCTAGTTCAATACCAATTTCTGTTTTGTCTGCTAGGTCTTTATTTAAAAAGTTACCTACAGATGCACCAATACCGTATGCTTGTTGCTGTTCTACAGTGTCTAATTTAACTTCAGCTTGTTCTTTTTTTGCTTCTTGATTACAAGCTGTAAGCGCTAAAACTGACGCTGCAATCAATGACAATCTAATCGTCTTTTTCATTTTAAATCTCCGACACACTTTGCAGTTGTCATTTTAATGTATTATTACTAGTTAAAGATTAACGGCCCACATGATAGGCTGCTTGTTTAATGACTAAATTCCACATTGTTAGCTAAACTAAAAACATATCCAGTGATTAGACAAACAACCTAGGCATTTAACGCGTCCTAGTCTAACCTCTCAGTCACTAAGAGTTAAGGGGAAATACCTGTAATATGTCGATATTTCGTACTTTTTTAATCGTATTTAGCTGTTTTTTAGCCATCGCCTGTACCGATAAAAAACAACACGCTGTAGCAAGTTACGAACATGCTGCACAAGGTGCGTTTTCATCAACAGTTTCAAACGATGGTAAATACAGTTTGATCTCCTCTATCAACCATGGGGTCGCCCTGTGGGATAATCAACAGCAGGTGCTAAAATACCAATGGTTTCAGCAGCAGTCACAAGACAGCCTAGTGTACGCTGTTGCCATTGCTTTTGATAACAGCGTGGCTGTTACCGCCGAAAAAACCACGTTTGCTGTGTGGGATATAGCCACAGGCAAAAATAAAGGTTATTACAAAATACAAAAAGCCAGTATTCGCGATATTGCTATTAGCAATCAAGGCCGTAGTGTTTTATACGGCCGTAGCGACGGCGTTGTCGTATTTGTAAACCTAGAAACTGGACGTCGTATTGAGTTTTTAGGTCATCAAGATAAAGTTAACACCGTTGACCTGTCACCTAACGGACGCTTTGCCTTAAGTGGTTCTAACGATTATGTTGCTTACTTTTGGGATACACGTACAGGACAAGTAATTCATCGTTTTAATCACCCAACGCGTGTTACCCAAGTGACGCTCGATCCACAAGGTCGCTATGCGTTTACGGCCGATAGTATGGCACAAGCAAATGTATGGAAGCTGACTACAGGTGATCTTGTGAGTAAACTGAAGTATATTGCGCGTCAGAAAATTTTTACTGCTGTGCGTTTTAACGAACAAGGCACTTTGCTTGCAACCGGCTCGCCAAATAAGCGCGTAGATTTGTGGCAAATACCAAGCGGTGAAAAAATTCAAACTTGGCAGGTTACCCCGCGCGAAGGCAGTAAGCCTAAATCGGCGGTGGTGCTAGATGTGACATTTACAGATAACGGTAAGTCGTTGTTAACCGAAAGCTCCAGCGGGATCGCAGAGCGATTTATTATACGAGAGAATAATGAACACAATTGAACATCGCTTAATGGAACTTGAAGCCAAAGTGGCTTTTCAAGACGAAACGATTGAAGTCTTAAATGATGAAATAAAAGTGCACCAACAGCTGTTAGCAAAAATGAAACGCCAAACCGAGCTGCTAGCAGAGAAAATTAAAGAGTCGCAGTCATCATCGTCTATGATGTCTGAAGTACCTGAGCCGCCTCCACCGCATTACTAAAGCTGGTATAAATTAGGCAATAAAAAACCGGGTTAGTCGCCCGGTTTAAATACACCAATTACTTGTTCAAATTGGCGAGTAGACGCCTGAACAGCGTTATCGGGTTGCGCCATTTTATGACCGCACTCAACACACTCTACTTTTTCAACATCATGTTCTCTGTATAGCATCATAGTATCCATGGCTTTACACTCAGGGCACGATGCACCAGCAATAAATCGCTTCTTTTGTCTCACAACATTTTTCCTGTGGTTTGAACTGCCGCTATTTTATCGTATAACTTCACTTGTTGATACGCTTGATAAGAGCATTAAGTTCTATGTTATGATAGCGCCAACTTAACAAGGGCACAGTAAAGTAACGCATTCATGATCCAAATATCAGAAATAGAACTACTTCGTGGCGGTAAAGCCTTATTAAAAAACGCATCAGCTACATTATTTCCAGAACACAAAGTAGGCCTTGTTGGCGCTAATGGCTGTGGAAAATCAACGTTATTTGGTTTACTAAAATCTGAATTACAACTGGATGCCGGTAACTGCAGCATTCCAAAAGATTGGTCTATTGCCTCTGTTAAGCAAGAAACCCCTGCCCTTGAAATAAGCGCGATTGATTATGTACTTCAAGGCCACCCAGAATACTATGCAATGCGTATAGCACTGCGTGAGGCCGAGAAAAACAACGATGGCGACACACAAGCCAAAGTACATATTCAGCTTGAAAACATTAAAGGCTACAGCATTGAATCGACCGCCGGTGAGCTATTACACGGCTTAGGCTTTGCCAATAACCTAATAGAAAACCCTGTCAGCTCTTTTTCGGGTGGTTGGCGTATGCGTTTAAATCTTGCCCAAGCATTAATACGCGACGCCGATTTACTACTTCTCGATGAGCCAACAAACCACCTTGATTTAGATGCCGTTTATTGGCTTGAACGCTTTTTACGTGCGTATACCGGCACCCTTGTACTTATATCGCATGACCGTGAGTTTTTAGATGCGGTGGTTGATCAAATTTGGCATGTAGATAAGCAACTTATCAATGTGTACAAAGGTAACTACTCTCAGTTTGAACGCCAAAAAGCAGAGCGTTTATTACAACAACAAGCGATGTTTGATAAGCAACAAGATCAAATTGCCCACCTTGAGCAGTTTATAACGCGCTTTAAAGCAAAAGCCAGTAAAGCTAAACAAGCACAAAGCCGTGTGAAAGCACTTGAACGCATGGAAAAACTAGCGCCGGCACATGCCGACTCGCCCTTTAACTTTGAGTTTGCAGAGCCAAAAGCATTACCAAACCCACTAATGACAATAGATAAAGCCAAAGCGGGTTATGGTGACGTCACTATTTTAAATAATATAGAGCTAAACCTAGTACCAGGCAGCCGAATTGCTTTACTTGGCCGAAATGGTGCGGGTAAATCAACGTTAATTAAACTGCTTTCTGGCGACTTAGAGCCACAAGCGGGCGAAGTTGCGCAGCACCATGGTTTAAATATTGGTTATTTTGCGCAGCATCAGCTTGAATCTCTTGATTTAAAAGCCAGTGCAATAACGCACATACAACGACTAGACCCAAAAGCCACTGAGCAATCACTACGTGACTTTTTAGGTGGCTTTGCCTTTATTGGCGATAAAGCACTTGAGCCTGTAGCCCCTTTTTCAGGCGGCGAAAAAGCACGTTTAGTACTTGCCATGTTGGTATACCAAAAGCCAAACCTACTGCTTCTCGATGAGCCAACTAACCACCTTGATTTAGAAATGCGCCATGCACTTGTTATGGCACTGCAAGGCTTTGAAGGCGCTATGGTTACCGTATCGCACGACCGCCATATGCTTAAAAACACTGCCGATGAGTTTTACTTAGTAGATGATGGCAAAGTAACGCAATTTGGTTACGACTTAGATGCGTATTATCAATGGCTACTTAACGCCAATAAAGAAGCAGTTAAAGCACAGCAAAGCGACGAACCTAAAGCTAATCCTGGTGTTAACCGTAAAGAGCAAAAGCGCTTAGAGGCTGAATTTAGAAAAGCCACTCAGCCACTTAAAAAGCAAATTGAAAAGCTTGAAAAGCAACTCGATAAATTTACCGCCGAATTAAGTGAAGTGGAAGTAGCCCTTGGCGACAACGAACTCTACAACGACGACAACAAAGCCAAACTCAAAGAGTTATTGGCCAAGCAAGCAACGCTTACGCCTAAACTTAACGACATTGAAGAAGAGCTACTGATGGCACTTGAAGAAATGGAAGAAAAAGAACAGGCATTCGCTGATGAACTTGCTCAATAGCGACCATTTTTGGCAATTTGCGTGCACCTTGTACGCAAAGCCTGATCAACAAACAACCTTGCTGGCACTACAAAACCAGCAAGGTAAAAATGTAAATTTGTGCTTGTTACTACTTTATTTAGATTCATTAAATTTAAGCGTTAACGCCGAGCAACTAAGTGAGTTAATAAACGTAATTAATGAGTTTGATAACCAAGCCTTGCAACCGCTACGTGCTGCACGTAGCTATTTAAAAACTAACCAAAATTCAATAAGTGATTACGCCACAATACGCGCAGAGTTACTAAGCGCTGAGCTAAAGCTTGAAAAACAACAGCAACATATGTTGATTGAAACAGTAAATGAGTTTGAATTAGTCGAGTATGCAGAGCCAAACAATATTGAGCTATATGTGAAAGCCACTTAGGCTGCGACTTTTTATACCCTCCTCCACTGCTCATTCTATTTTCTTTGTGCAAAAAACCTTTAAGTAATTTATTCACAAAGAGGTTAAGAGGCGCTTCGCTTTTAGAGGAAAACAAACTAGATTACTTAGATAAAAATATAAATATTGAGCGGTTGTTTGGCTCAAGTAGTTTATAGCTCTACCCTCATTTACTTCTCATTCTTTTCTCTTTGTGAAAATTTTTTAAGTAGTTTACTCAAAAAAGTTAAAAGCACTACGCTTTGGAGGAAGTGAAAAAACATGGATTACGATCAGCTCACTATTTCAAGCGAAAAACTCTATTTACCCTTTGGTAATAACTTATTAGTCCTCAAATCATGATCTAAATCAACTTAGCTTCGCTCCTACATCTGCTTATGTAAATAACTTGATCTCGATCACGTTGGGCCTTCTAAACACCGCTTATGATTAACCCATCAACAACGAGGGGAACAAATCATGAGCGTATTCTTTAGAGATTTTTTTACAGATCCAGTTTTATTTATGTCTTTTGGATTTTTAACTATCGTTGTTTCTTTGTGTATCTTTTTTGCTTTTTTCTTTCTGAAAAAAATACATGATGCAGAAATTCCTGACCAAAATTAAGCACGACGCACTAAAGCGCCTTATTAGTTTACTAGTTAGGCGCTTTTTATTTTCTGAAGCGAAAAATTTGGTACACTAGCTTTTCGTTTAATACAAAGTGCGTAGTACAAACATGATCTCTCAGTTCAAACCAGCATGGTGGATGACTAATCGTCACGTTCAAACCATAATGCCGCGTTTTTTCCGCCCATTTCACCACACTCGCTACGAACTTGAGCAACTTGATACACCTGATGGTGACTTTATTGAGCTCGCATGGTCACTTCCACATAACGAAACCGCACCACTTGCTGTTGTTTTGCATGGCCTTGAAGGCAATATAAATAGCTTTTATGCCAAAGGCATGATGAAGGCTTTAAAAAAACAAGGTTATGCAGTTGTGCTTATGCACTTTAGAAACTGCTCAACTGAAGTAAACCGCCTTCCACGTGCTTATCACAGCGGTGACACCGCCGATTTAGCCTTTTTTATAAATCATCTTAAGCAACAATACCCAGATAGAGCGATGGTTGCCGTGGGCTTTTCGCTTGGTGGTAATGTGCTTGCTAAGTACTTAGGCGAAGAGAATACAAACTGCCCACTCAATGCAGCTGCAGTGGTATCGGCGCCTTATGACTTATCATCATCAAGTGATGTTATTCGTAAAAGCTTAGGTAAAATTTATCAAAAGTATTTGCTCGATCGCATGAAAAAGTCGATGCAACGTAAATTACCGCAAATTAAGCAGCAAATTCCTATAACTACCGATCAATTAATGAATATTGATGATTTATTAGAGTTCGATAACCAACTTACAGCACCGTTACATGGCTTTGAAAATGCCCACGATTACTATCGTAAAGCCAGTGCTATGCCGTACTTAAAAGATATCGCTATACCCACACTTATTATTCATGCCAAAGACGACCCTATGCTCTCAATTAAAGCCGTACCGAGTAGGCAAGACGTAAGTGAGCATGTTACGCTGCGCATCTCTGACAAGGGCGGGCATGTTGGTTTTATTAGCGGTAAAAATCCGTTTAAACCTATATTTTGGTTAGAAAAAGCCGTCCCTCATTATTTTAGCCAGCACGTATCAAATAAAGCGAGTAACAAGTAGTAATGATTATCCCTTTTGAACAACTCGATCAAGACACTCTTTATAACTTAATCGAAAGCTACGTATTACGCGAAGGTACCGATTATGGTGAAGTAGAGGCAAGCATCGAATCTAAAGTAAGCCAAGTAAAGCTGCAGCTTAAAAATGGCGAAGCGATGGTGTTTTTCTCAGAATTACACGAGTCTGTAACTATAATTTCAAAAGGTGAATTTAAAGCGCTGCAAAGTGAAGAGCATCAAGCACAGTCGTTTGATTAGGGCGTAGTACTTGTAACTTTTGAATTGAACGTACACAATGGCTTTTTACCCAAAGAGCCAAAACATGATAAAACTCAGCACTCTAGTGGTAGCCATATCACTAGCTTTAACTAGCCAAGCCCAAGCAGAACAAACAATAACAGCATCTGATAAGGCAATTAAACTCGCTAAAGATACCATTTTAATTGATACCCATATTGACGTACCTTATCGAATTCACGAAAGCTGGGTTGATGTAACCAAAGCAACTAGTGATGGCGATTTTGACTATCCTCGCGCTGTAAAAGGCGGTTTAAACGCACCGTTTATGTCGATTTATATTCCTGCGCATTTAGAGTTTGAGGGTAAAGGAAAAAGCTACCAGCTAGCCAATCAAATGATTGATAGTATGGAAGCCATAATCCAGCGCGCACCCAATAAGTTTGCTATTGCTAACTCAAGCTCTGATATTGAAGAGCAATTTAAACAAGGTAAGCTGTCTATAGCCATGGGTATGGAAAATGGCTCTCCAATCGAAGGTGATATGAAAAACCTTCAGCACTTTTACGACCGTGGCATTCGTTACATCACGCTAGCGCACTCGCAAAGCAACCATATTTCGGATTCGTCTTACGATATACGCCGTAAATGGAAAGGCTTAAGCCCATTCGGTAAAAAGCTTGTCACTGAAATGAATAATATAGGCATGCTAATTGACGTATCGCATATTTCTGATGATGCGTTTTATCAGGTTATGGAGCTCTCTAAAACGCCAGTAATTGCCTCTCATTCATCACTTCGTAAATACACGCCTGGCTTTGAGCGTAATATGAATGACGATATGCTATTAGCGCTGAAGGAAAATGGCGGTGTTATTCAAATCAATTTTGGCTCAAGCTTTGTTACCGCTAAAGCAGGTAGCTGGGGCAAGCAATTAAAAAGTACAAAAGAGTCAGCTAAAAAAGAAGGTACTAAGTTAAGTAAAGATTTTGATGCTGCGTACCGTGCTAAAAATCCGTATCCATTTGCAAGTCTTGAGCAAGTACTTGACCATATTGATCACGTAGTTGAGCTAATTGGTATTGATTATGTAGGTATTGGCTCTGATTATGATGGAGTTGGCGATTCATTACCTATCGGCTTAAAAGATGTATCTAGCTACCCAAATCTAGTTCAAGGTTTGATAGACAGAGGTTACAGCGACACCGATATTAAAAAGATTTTAAGCGGCAATACACTAAGAGTGTGGAAACAAGCTGAGCAATACGCAAAATCGCATTAAGCTTTACGCGCTAGGCTTAGGTCTAGCGCTTATAGCCAATTTAAACACCGTATTTCGCCACTCACGCCCCGCCTTCTTAATTAACCCGTATATTTCATCCTCATTTAACACATTTTTTAACAGACTTATATTTCGAAAACAGATAAATTACCCATTTTAGAGGCAGATTATTTTATGACTATAAACAAAGGAACTATTGCGATTACTATAGCAACACTTGCCTTGGTAATTTCATGCTACGGAACATTTTTTAAAGATCAGTCCAGTTCGCTTAATAAACCCAAGCAGCAACAGCTAAGCCCCACAGTTTCTATTAGTACTCCTGCAGAATATCAGCAATCAAATGAAGCCTTAATTGACGAACTAAGCAAGAAAGTAAGTTCGCTACAACGCAAAGTAGCAAACTTAACACTGCACGCTAATGGCTCTTATCAAGAACAAGATACCGACGAATTTAAGGAACTTGTTCTTGACGTACTAGAGGAAAAACAGCAGCAAGAAGATGAAAAACGACGTGAGCAAAATCCTCTTTATAGCTTTTATGCAGACTTACCAGAAGACTATGATTTAAGGATCAAATCAGAACCTGATTATGCTAAACAAATAAACTCTCAATTAAGAGAGCAAACTTTAGATCCAAGCATCTCTGATTTAAATAGGTTAGCTGCACTGAGCCAACTGCAAATGAATATGTTTATCTTGAATAAATCGAGTATGCCTGAGTATGACTATGAAGTAGTAGGTAACATTTTAAATTTAGCGAACAACAGTAGTGACGAAAAATTTAAAATTCAAGCTGTTGAGTTAACAACTCAAACACCGGTACTTGATTACCGCCTTGCAGAGCAATTTACAAACTTGTTAGAGCAAGACACGAATGATTATATCCGTCGCTTAGCTGCACAAGGGTTGATGGCGCAATACTACCAAGCTCAAAATAAACAAGATGGTTATACGAAGCAAATGGCGCAGCATCTACTTTCAGTTTATAACAATAGTTCTGACAATGCAGTCAGGACAACGCTTGACGAAATGATGGGTAACCAAGATATGCTTGATGAGTTACGTAAGAATGCTGGTTACTAACTGATTAAGTTCATGCTCCTACTCTGTTACAGCGATAACATTAATACTTTTAATGCTTAATGCATTACAACAGTTGATTACTCAACGATAGTTGCTACAAAGCACCGATGCCTAAGGTAAGAGAGCCACCTTCACATTACATAAATTACAGGCATTAAAAAACCCGAGACTAAGCTCGGGTTTTTTTAATGCTTAATGCATTACAACAGTTGATTACTCAACGATAGTTGCAACAACACCAGCACCAACAGTACGGCCACCTTCACGGATAGCGAAACGAAGACCTTCGTCCATCGCGATTGGCGCGATTAGAGTTACTGTCATCTTGATGTTATCACCAGGCATTACCATTTCTACGCCTTCTGGTAACTGTACGTCACCTGTTACGTCAGTTGTACGGAAGTAGAACTGTGGACGGTAACCTTTGAAGAATGGAGTATGACGACCACCTTCATCTTTAGAAAGTACGTATACTTCTGAAGTGAATGTTGTGTGTGGGTTGATTGAACCAGGCTTAGCTAGTACTTGACCACGTTCAACGTCTTCACGCTTAGTACCACGTAGAAGTGCACCAATGTTCTCACCAGCACGACCTTCGTCAAGAAGCTTACGGAACATTT
>NZ_JASDCB010000100.1:0-9052 GCF_030408135.1 Pseudoalteromonas sp. APC 3691
CCCACCCTCAAGCACAGTATTGGTCTGACTAAGTATAGGGCGTTGCGCTATTTTGCACGCTGACCCACCAATACTGCCGAAACAGGTTACGGTTAGTTGTGTACCTCTAACTTCTTATGGCTTCCTTCAGACCCCACCGTTGGCCAGTGACGCCCTTGCCATTCAGATTATCTTCCCCTTAGTCAGGGTGATAAGGCATCTTTCAGCCTATCGGGTTTGCCAGCTTCGCTGGGCAAACAAAAAAGGAGCCTAAAGCTCCTTTAAAATTGTTAAAAAGTAAAAACTAGTTTTTGTAGTAATCAGCTATTTTTTTAAACTCTTCAGTTAAAGTAGTCGCATTAATTAATGGCACACTACCTTGTTTAAATTCTGGTTTAAAAATAGCTCTAACGGCTCCATTTTGATCAACCATAGCGACCGAGGCACTATGATCAACAGCATATTCTGATTCACTACTATCGCTAATGGCGTAGATTAAACCAAGCTCTCGAACTACAGGAAAAAGGTGTTTATGCTCTCCTGATACAGCTAAAAAGTCAGGGTTAAAGTAATCTATGTATTGCTTTCGTTTAGCTGGCGTATCGCGTTTTGGATCAACCGATAAAAACCAAACTTGCAGCGGATAATCTGCTTGTAAATTTTTATAAACAGCATTTAACTTAGCAAGTGTTAATGGGCAAATATCTGGACAGCTTGTATAGCCCAAAAATACTAAATTCCACTGCCCTAAAAATTGTTGTTTAGTCACTAATTCGCCGCGCTGATCGTTTAGCGTAAAATCAGACAGTGGCTTTGCATTTTCGTAAACTAATGCATCTACATCTGGTCGGCTATTTTCATTTGAACATGCTGATAAAAACAAAACTAAAATAACAATTAATCCAAGCCATAACTGCTTCATAAAGGGAGCCATTTATCTATAAATAAGATTACAAAGAGTACCATTAAATGAATAATCGAAAAACGAAATAAGTCCATTGCAGCCTCATCATTTCCAGCAATTTTTAATTTAACCGCTTTATATATAAACACTGCATTTAATACACACGCACCTATTAAATATATTAATCCAGACATACCAATTAAATAAGGCAATACGCAAACTACAGCGAGTAAAACAGAGTAAGCAACGACGCACGTTTTACAAAAATCGATACCGTGTGTTACTGGCAGCATAGGGATTTTAGCGCGTTCATAATCACTTTTTCGTGCTATAGCCAGTGCCCAAAAGTGTGGTGGGGTCCAGGTAAATATTATCATTACGAGTAACCAAGGGGCTGCTGCCATTTGGTTTGTTTCTGACACCCAACCTAATAATGGAGGCATTGCGCCAGCCAACCCACCTATAACAATATTTTGCGGCGTTGCACGCTTTAAAAATGATGTATAAACAAATGCATAACCTACCAATGCAAATAACGTTAATATAGCGGTTAAGGTATTAGCCCATACCATCAGCATAATAAAGCCGGCAACCCCAATAACAGCTGCAAAACTAAGCGCATGTGTTTTACTTAAGCGCCCTTTAGCCACAGGGCGATGACGAGTCCGTGCCATTTTTGAGTCTATCTCGCTATCAACCACATGATTAATAACCGCTGCAGCAGCAGAAAGTAGCCCTATACCTAACAAGCTAATAAACTGTACGACCATACCGCGCCCCACATCGGGAGCCAGCGCTAAACCAACCCAAGCTGTTAGCACCAGCATGGCTACCACTTTAAATTTACTAATTGCTAAGTAGTCTTGCAGCAAACTATGAGTACGCGAAATTAGCGATTGAGTATTAACGGGTAGCAGTATTTTTTTATCAATTATAAGTACCATCATATTTCCCCTTTATGTGCGTGATTTTAGGTAATAACACAACCTAACCATGCTTAATAACAGTATGGCAGCCATCAAGTTATGCGCCAGTGCAACTCCCAACGGAATATGCCAATGTACTAAAATAAGCCCTAAACTAATTTGGCACAGCAGGACAAGTAATACGCTCACAACACAATTTTTAATTTTTTTAGAGTACGCTTGTCTGTATATTTTCCACATAATTAATGCCAGAACGATGCAAGTAACGAGTGCCCAAATGCGGTGTAATAAATGGATAGACATACGCGCTTGCTGTGATAACACACCAAACTCATAATTACTGTGCTCAAGTGGTAATTGAAATACGCTACTCAATGAAAACGGTTGTGCGTAATTACACAATGGCAAACCACTACAATGCGGAGCGGCGTAATTTGCAGCCAGCCAACCACCAAGTGCAATTTGGATAACCAACACACTAAGCGCGACTAAACTCAAAGCAAAATAGCGTTTTGCGCCGCTATCGCCCCCCATAATAGGTTTTGCGGTTAGCCGTAAATATAAAAGTGTTATAAGTGACAAAATACTAAAGCCACCTAATAAGTGGCCCATTACAATAAGAGGCTGAAGGCTCATGGTTACTGTCCACATACCAAGGGCAGCCTGAAACACCACTAGTAGAAGCAAAGCCAAAGGCAATTTAACTGGCGTAGTTGGATATTGGCGTTTTAAAAAAGCCAACACAAATAAACCTAAAATAAGTAAGCCTAAAGCACCTGCAAAATAGCGATGAATCATTTCTTTCCACGCTTTTGCGGTTTCGAACATCATATCGGGGTAGCTTTGAGTTGCTAAAGCTATATCGGCCTCATGCTTAGGTACCGTTAAAAAGCCGTAACAGCCAGGCCAATCGGGGCACCCTAAACCTGCATCGCTTAAGCGGGTGTACGCACCTAAAGCAACCACAATTAAAGCGAGTAATCCTGTTATTAATACTAAGTTTTTATAATTTTTATACATTAGACACTCCACTTAAATAAGCTGATCAATTAGCTAGAACGAGAATAGTTAAGTAATTTTTTTAGATCTTTTAATAACCCTTTTTGTACTATACGGTTTTCTTGTGGCTCGACCTTAAAGGGATATTCAAGTACCACTAACCCCATATGATCAATTAAATATAAACTTGCAGGTTTTAAGCTCTGTTGTTCGGTAATAATTTTCCATGGTAGATTTTTATTGTCGAGGCTTCCCATTACAGCCATATCAACCTTGCCTTGGTTTTTACCAAGTGCCACATATAAATTATTAAGTGCATTGAGCTGTTCGCTGCATGGGGTGTTACATTCTTTTGAGTAATTAAGTGCAATAGTCCATTGCTTGGGATTATTTTGCGGCCAATTTTTAAGTTTTATTTCTTGGCTTAAAAACTCTCCATTATTAGTAATTGCAGTAGGCAACCAATCAAACTTTAATGCGCCATATGCCAAAACTAATGGGATTGCGCAGCAACCCACAAACAATAAAAGGGGATTATTTTTCATTATGTGTCCTTTTTTTACTCGCAAAAATAGCAACAACAGCACATGCAACAGCAATTAAAAACCATTGCACAGCGTAGGCATTATGTTTTTGAGGGCTCATAACAACAGCCTCATAATGAGGTGTTGCAATCTCATCACCAGTACCTTGTCTGTAAGCCATAAAATTAATTAATGATTGCTGGCTTTGAGTGCTCAGCATATTCAAGTCGATAGATTGGATTCTTGTAGGTAAGTCGTTATTTGTAGTTTTATCTTCAAGCGTAAAGCTACTTAAGTTATTTTCTTTTATTTGCGCTTTAAGAATAAAAACACCTGTAGGCAGAGTAACCTTTGGCATTGTACCTCTAGATATAGGCGCTTTTACCCATCCTAAATTAACTAAAATCACTTTTTCTTCGCTGTCTGGCTTTAGTAAAGCAAGTAAGTCGTACCCTACTTGCCCGTTATAAACTTGATTATCTAAAAGCCAATATTGGTTTTGTACAAACCGCCCTTTTAACTCAACCAATACACCTGTTTTGTTCCAGCTATCAGGCAGGTTAAGTAATTGAGACCAGCTCATCACACCACGAGTCTGTTGCTTAGCAATAGCGGTTAGTTGCTGCTGTTTTTGCTCACCCCGCTCCAGCTGCCAAAACCCTAGTCGCACACACACAAGTACAACAACCACAACCATACAAAGTGTGATTAGTGAACTAAGCTTTTGTTTGTGCCATAAAACTAACTGCATAAAGGGTCAACTCAGTGATTATTAAAATTATTATCGTACTGTTGTTAATATTTATACTTTTTAACTTATTTAGAGCATTGTTTATTATGGTGTCAGGAAAAACTGGGGGACGACCTATGTCTCACTTTTTAGGTCGTCGCGTATTGTTTTCGGTCGTTGTTTTAGTTGTTGTTATTGCAGCACTTAAACTTGGTTTTATTAGAGCAAATAATTCGCCAACAAACGCTACAGCACATATACAAATACAAACAAACACAGCCACACCACATCAACAAAGTGCCAATACCAAGCAGCTGCTTGAAAAGCAAAATGCTTATCTTTAGTAAAGTGCCCTTTTAATATCCGTAAAAATATTACAAATAAAAGTACGGTTCCAAGGGTTACATGCATGCCATGAAAACCAGTCAATAAAAAGAACGTATTACCGTAAACACCTGCATCTAGCGTTAAGTTTAAGTCGTTATACGCATGAATATATTCCTCAACTTGTAACCCTAAAAAGCAAACACCCAATAAAATAGTAGCGCCTAAAAAAACTTTAAGTGGAGTACGTTTATTGTTTTCCATCGCTACATGGGCAAAATGTAAAGTAACTGAGGAAGTAAGCAGTATTAAGGTATTAATAAGCGGCAAACCTTGCCAGCCCATAGCTTGAGTAGTTTCGCCTGCAGGTGTTGAAACTAGCGGCCAAACAGCTTCGAAAGTTGGCCATAATACTTCATTGGTCATTGCATTATTGCCTGCGCCTCCAAGCCAAGGTACCGACAATACGCGTGCATAAAAAAGCGCACCAAAAAAGGCCATAAAAAACATCACTTCAGAAAAAATAAACCAGCTCATACCTTGCCTAAAAGAGCGATCCATTTGTGCTGAGTACAAACCTTGGTCCGACTCACTAATTACATTTTTAAACCAGCTAAACAACATATACAAAAGCACAGCAATACCGGCATAAAGCAGGTAAACCCCGATCCCCCCTTCTTTGCCTACACTCATAACTGTTAAGCCTGCCCCTACTGCAATAAAAAACAATGCAACCGCGCCCACAATAGGCCACGGGCTTTGCTCTGGTACATAATAATGCTCATATTCTTGATTCATTTTACTTACTCCTAGTTTCACACTAGTTTAAAAAGCTAGTTATTACTTGCCACCAGCTGTTCACTAATATCAAATACTGTATAAGATAAAGTTAGTTCTTCAATGTCGCTTGGCAGTGCGGTATCAACATAAAAAAGTAATTTAAATTCAAGTTCTTCCCCTGCTTTTAGAGGTTGCTGATCAAAGCAAAAACACGCTATTTTATGTAAATACTTTGCCGCTTTACCTGGCGAGACTGATGGTACAGCCTGCATTACTTTATCTAGGTTGCTGTTATTTTTAGCACTAAACATTACTTCACGCATTGCACCGGGTTTTACCACAACACTGTATTCTTTTGATTTAACTTCAAACGGTGCACCTCTTTGCGCGTGAGTAGTAAAACTAACGCCAACTTCTCGGTTTTGTATTATTTGCGTACTTTGCTCTGCTTGCTCAAGCGAAGGTTTTCCATTAAGCCCTGTTACGTCGCAAAACACGTCATACAAAGGCACTAAAGCAAAGGCAAAGGCAAACATGCCTATGCAAATAAGTACCAATCGTTTGAGTAGCGGTGCGTGTGTCACTACTTGATTACCGGCGGCTTAGAAAAAGTATGATATGGCGCTGGAGAGTCAACTTCCCACTCAAGCCCTTCTGCCCCTTCCCATACTTTTGCAGGTACTTTATCGCCACCGCGTGCACATTTAATTACCACAGCTACAAACAACAATTGCGATAAACCAAAGGCAAATCCACCAATACTTATGATTGCGTTAAAGTCGGCAAATTGGAGTGCGTAATCGGGAATTCGACGTGGCATACCGGCAAGCCCTACAAAATGCATAGGAAAAAACAGTACATTCACGCTCACCAGTGATAGCCAAAAATGCCATTTAGCTAACGTGATATTAAACATATTGCCCGTCCACTTGGGCAACCAGTAATAAGCCCCTGCCATTATCGAAAATACGGCCCCTGTTACTAATACATAATGAAAGTGCGCCACTACAAAATAAGTATCGTGATATTGAAAGTCAGCAGGTGTAATTGCCAGCATCAATCCCGAAAAACCACCTAAGGTAAACAGCACAATAAACGCAATACTAAAAAGCATTGGCACTTCAAAAGTTATTGAGCCTTTCCACATTGTGGCAACCCAATTAAATACTTTTACGCCTGTAGGTACCGATATAAGCATGGTCGCGTACATAAAAAACAACTCGCCAGCGACCGGCATCCCAGTGGTAAACATATGATGAGCCCATACAATAAAGCTCAATAGTGCTATGGAGGATGTGGCGTATACCATTGAGGCATAGCCAAAAAGTTTTTTACGAGAAAAGGTAGGTACTATTGTAGATATAATGCCAAAGGCAGGAAGAATCATTATGTATACTTCGGGATGACCAAAAAACCAAAAAATGTGTTGGAACATCACCGGATCGCCACCGCCTGCGGCATCAAAAAAGCTGGTCGCAAAGTACTTATCGGTAAGTACCATAGTGACAGCCCCTGCAAGCACAGGCATTACCGCTATTAATAAAAAGGCAGTAATTAACCACGTCCATACAAATAAGGGCAACTTCATCCATGTCATGCCGGGGGCACGTAAGTTCACTATGGTTACAATCACATTGATTGCGCCCATTATTGAGCTAATCCCCATAATATGTACGGCAAATACAAACAATGCAGTATTATCATTACTGTATGTTGTGGACAGTGGTGCATAAAAAGTCCAACCAAATGCAGGACCCCCACCAGGCATAAATAACGATGCCAATAGGATTAAAAACGCAAACGGTAAAATCCAAAAGCTCCAGTTATTCATTCTTGGCAATGCCATATCTGGCGCGCCAATCATTAGCGGTATCATCCAATTAGCAAGGCCTGTAAAGGCCGGCATAACCGCACCAAACACCATAATTAAACCATGCACTGTGGTCATTTGATTAAAAAAGTGAGGATCGACCAACTGTAAACCAGGTTGAAATAATTCAGCTCTGATCACCATGGCCATTCCACCACCAATTAAGAACATGGTCAGCGAAAAAATTAAATATAAACTACCTATATCTTTATGATTAGTTGTGTAAAGCCAGCGTTTAAAACCTTTAGCTGGGTGATGAGCATGATGAGCTTCATTGGCGTTAGGTTGTTCTACTATGCTACTCATTAGTTCGCCTCCACTTTGGCATCAAGTGCTGCCTGTATTTGACTCGGTTGAATAACATCACCCGTATCATTACCCCACGCATTACGTTTATAAGTAATAACCGCTGCTAATTGCTTTATAGATAACTGCTTGGCAAATGCTTGCATTGCCGTACCAGGTCGTCCATGGATAACTACATCAATGTGATCTTTTATACCGCCAAGCACTATCGGGCTGCCTTTAAGTGCAGGAAATACACCCGGTAATCCCATGCCAGTGGGCTGATGACATGCAGCGCAATTGGCCATATATACTTGTTCGCCTAAAGTCATTAATTCTTCTTTTGGGAGGGTTTTATCAAGTAATGCGGCATCTGCTAATGCTGCTTTTTGCTTAGCCTGCTTTGCATCTGCAAGCCATGTTTCAAAATCAGCCTCAGATTTAGCAACCACCACAACGGGCATAAAGCCATGATCTTTACCACACAACTCAGCACATTGGCCTCGGTAAGTACCTTCTTCGTTTATGTTCGTCCATGTTTCATTTATAAAGCCGGGGTTCGCATCTTTTTTAACTGCAAAATCAGGTACCCACCAAGAGTGGATAACATCGTCAGAAGTCATTAAAAATCGTACTTTTTGATTTATTGGCAGTACGAGAGGTTTATCAACCTCAAGTAAGTAGTTAGGATTTTTATCTGCAAGATTAGCGATTTCATCTTGCGGGGTAGATAAAATAGAGTAGAACTCTACATCTTCGCCCATATATTCATAATGCCATTTCCATTGTGAGCCTGTAATTTTAATAGTGAGATCAGCTTTGCTGGCATCTTCCATTGCAATTAGGGTTTTAGTGGCTGGTACTGCCATAGCAATTAAAATAACAAACGGAATTGCAGTCCAAAGTATTTCTACTTTAGTGCTTTCGTGAAATTGGGCAGGTACAGCCCCTTTAGATTTACGGTGATGAATAAGTGCCCAGAACATAATTGCGAACACTATCACCCCAATCACACAACATATTATAAATATGGTCATGTGCAGCTGATATACATTATTGCTTATATCGGTTACGCCTTTGCGCATATTGTATTGGCTGTTAGCCAAAACTGGGTGCGAAAAAACACATAATATAAGCCACAAGGTAGAGGTCAGTTTACCCATGTGGTGGCTCCTTTGATGCTATTGCGAATGCAAAGCGAAGAGGCATACGGCTTAAACGCCAATTCGTTATTTTTATTTTTTTAGCCAATCTCATTTAATATTGATTGGTTTTGCTGCGCCAACAACGTGTTTGTGTATATTGTGTGTTCTCAAAACTAAAAAGCTGTGAGTTATTATTAGCTCAGCACATTAACAATTAGCTAAAAAATGAACAACAAGCAAGTTTTAGTATAAAAAACAATCAGGTTGTAATTGGGTAATTAACAAAAAATCAGCAACTAGCTAGGCAACAGGAAGTTCAAAAGATGAGAAAAACAAAGGGGTTTAACGCATTTGGAGGGGAAATTATAAGTGCAAAAAAGTTTACAGGTTGAATAGTCAGTGGGCTGGTTGCACCCTATTTTAGTACGAATTTTAAAACAAAAATGCGTACTAATTAGTTAATGCAGATCGTTTAAGCTAATTGAACGATCTTTCAAAGGGCTCATAATAGGCTACAACAGAAGTTGTGGCCTATTTTTATGTCTGAATTTATTAAAGAATTACACCTTACGACTGAGTTTTGCCA
>NZ_JASDCB010000101.1:0-8434 GCF_030408135.1 Pseudoalteromonas sp. APC 3691
TGCGCATCTTATACAGTATGCCTTCGAGCGTTTTTCTATGGTCGGGCTTATTATAAATTCGACCACTTAAGTACATTACTTTTGATAAGACATTCCATGTCCCGTCTGTTAACATTAATCTTGGCATATAGGTTCGGTGTAAAGTTTTCTGGCGAATTCAATTATACCTTATCTTCATGCTGTTTGTTTTTCATACCACAAAGATCAACACGCCCTAAAGGTTATTAATATAAAGCGCAGAATCAAGTTTTCTTAGCTACTAAATATATTACTCCAGCTGATAATGCTGTACTTACTAAAGTTAAAAAACTGACAAGTAAATTACTCATCCTCACGATAAAAAAATTTCGTTATCTTTTATTTCAATTTCGATTAAAAATCAGCATACCAACAGAGTTGTTCTGAATTGGGCACTACTGATTTATACCTAACTTTAAACTGGATAAATCAGTCATCACACCATTTTTTTAGGAATAAACGAATGAAAAAAGCATTGCTAGCATTAATCGTAGCACCACTATTTGCAGTATCTGCGACTTACGCGGTTGCAGACGATGCGCCAACAGCTTCAGCCGAAATGATAAAAGAATACACAGAAATGTGTGTTAACTGGGCTAAAGATGATGACGTAAGCAATGAAGAGCTAAATGCCTACGTATTAAAATGCGTAAATGATGAGCTTGAATCTGAAGGCTATAAAAAAGTATCTTCTGTTAAGATTTAATTATACCAATTACATTTAATTAGTGATCAATTATAGCGCTAAGAATATAGCTCAATAACTAAGCGAAAAAGCATGACATATATTTGTTCTCGGCAGCTGCTCCATGCAATGCCTACTCTCTGCATCTATGCAGTCATATATGAATAGTTTTTAACGCAGTAACTGAGTTATTTAATACGCTAAAATCAGCATGTTTTTAATCAAATTGGTAACACGCTTAGGTGAATGTACTGCTAATAAAGCCGTTGCGAAAGCACTCAACTAGGCACAAAAAAACCGGAATAGACACAAGCTGTGCATTCCGGTTTTTTTATGACTTTTTAAATCTACAAAAGCTATGAATAAGCAATAACGAGCTTATTCATCTTCTTTTTTAGCTTTCGCTTTAGGCTTAGCTTTAGCTGGTGCCTTTTTTGCATCTGCTTTCTTTTTAGGCGCTGCTTTTTTCTTCGCTTCTTCTGTCCATTTACCTGCTTCATAATGAGCAGTCCACCCAGTAGCTTTACCGTCAACTTCAGTCATAACATACTGAGCTTTATTTTTACGGCTGTAGCGTACAACAGCAAGATTACCATCAGGATCTTTAGCAGGTGCATCTGCTAAGTAATAAAACTTAGGCGAGATACGGTCTCTAAAGCGTTTTAACTCTTCTACCTTAGGCGCACGTGTTTCACGAGACTTAGGAAAAGTATTTGCAGCTAAAAATATACCAGCTGCGCCATCACGTAATACAAAATACGCATCTGACTTTTCACACTCTAATTCAGTAATGTGAACAGGGTCTTCTTTTGGTGGAGCAGCTTCGCCGCTTTTAAGTAGTTTACGTGTGTTTTTACACTCGTCATTATTACAGCCAAAATACTTACCAAAACGACCCGATTTAAGTTCCATGTCAGAGCCACATTTATCACATTCGATAATTGGTCCGTCATAGCCTTTAATTTTAAAGGTACCTTCTTCAACTATATGCCCTTTACATGCCGGGTTATTACCACACACATGTAATTTACGGGTTTCGTCTATTAGGTATGAATCCATTGCAGTTTCACAAATAGGACAACGCTTCATCTGCATTAACTTTTCAGTTTCTACATCTTCTACATCTTCTACATCAGCTGCAACTGCTTCATCACCCGACACCAAGTTCATTGTTGTAGTACAACGCTCTTTTGGCGGAAGGCTGTAACCAGTACACCCTAGGAAAACACCAGTTGATGCCGTTCGTATACCCATTTTTCGGCTACACGTAGGACATTCAATATCGGTTTCAACCATCTCGTTAAGACGCATGCCACCGTTCTCTGGCTCGTCTTTAGCAACAGTTAATTGCGTTGAAAAATCAGCATAAAACTTATCTAGAACTTGAGTCCATACACGCTCGCCTTCAGCGATATCATCTAAACGGCCTTCCATTTTAGCTGTAAAATCAAAGTTCATTAAATCAGTGAAATTTTCAACCAAGCGATCGGTAACTATTTCACCCATTTTTTCAGCGAAGAAACGGCGGTTTTCTACACGTACATAACCACGATCTTGAATCGTTGATATAATTGACGCATAAGTAGATGGACGACCAATACCGCGTTTTTCAAGCTCTTTTACTAAACTTGCTTCACTAAAGCGCGCTGGCGGTTTAGTAAAATGTTGCTTAGGATCGAGTTCGATTAAAGTAAGGACTTCACCTTCTTTAACAGCCGGTAGTGATTGATCTTCTTCGTTTTTCTTACGTATTGCAGGTTGTACTTTTGTCCAACCATCAAAGCGGAGCACACGGCCTTTCGCTTTAAGCTGGAAGTCGTTAGCTGCAACAGTTAGTGTTGTTAAATCATATTCAGCAGGTACCATTTGGCACGCTACAAATTGACGCCAAATTAGCTCGTACAGCTTTTTAGCATCGGCGTCAACACCTTCAACATGACCAGATAACACGGTAACGCTTGAAGGACGTATTGCCTCATGCGCCTCTTGTGCATTGCCTTTAGAGCTGTAGCTAATTGGATCTTTTGGTAAGTATTTAGCACCAAACTCGTTTGTTACATACTCACGACACATTTCAACGGCATCTTTTGAAAGATTAGTTGAATCAGTACGCATGTACGTAATATAACCGCCTTCATACAAACGCTGAGCAAGCATCATGGTCTTTTTAACGCCATAACCTAAACGTGTGCTTGCCGCTTGCTGCATGGTTGAAGTAATTAATGGCGCACTTGGGCGACTTTTACTTGGTTTTTCTTCAACGCTAATTACTTTGTATTCTGCATTCTCAAGGCTTTTAACCGCTGCGCTAGCCTGAGCTTCATTTACAGGCTTAAATGCCTTTCCTGCTTGTTTGGTTACTTCTAAGCGTAACTCAGACTCAGTATTCTTAACGTCAGCGTGAATATCCCAAAACTCTTCAGGGATAAATGCCTTAATTTCACGTTCACGCTCAACTAATAAGCGTACCGCAACAGACTGAACTCGTCCTGCAGATAGACCACGTGCAACTTTTGCCCACAACAAAGGAGAAACCATAAAGCCTACAACACGGTCTAAAAAGCGTCGTGTTTGCTGAGCGTAAACCATGTCTGTATTAAGCTCACCTGGTGTTTCGAAGGCTTGTTGTATTGCGTTTTTAGTAATTTCGTTAAAAACTACGCGCTTATACTTTTCAGGTTCACCGCCAATGATTTCTTGAAGGTGCCAAGCAATTGCTTCCCCTTCTCTATCCAAATCCGTTGCGAGGTATATTTGATCTGCATTTTCAGCCAGCTTTTGTAATTCTTGAACAACCTTCTCTTTACCCGGCAGTATTTCGTAATGCGGCTCCCAACCTTGCTCAGGATCAATACCCATACGCGCGACCAGGTTAGTATAATCTCGTTGCTTTTTATACGCTGCTTTCTCTTCAGGTTCCATTTTGCGAACTTCTGCTGGCGTTTTAGTTGCCGGCACTTTAGCTTTGCTCGAACCTGAAGTAGGTAAATCACGTACATGCCCAATACTGGACTTTACGATGAAGTCATTACCTAAATATTTATTAATTGTTTTAGCCTTAGCAGGTGACTCTACAATTACTAGCGATTTGCCCATAGTTGCCTATTTCTAACCAAATATTAAAAATGTGTTTTGCCGACATAAGCGGCGCGAATATTTATAGGTATATCTACAAACACTAGTTGTTACAAGCTTTTAATACAAACTTTTCAGTATTTACTGAATAAACGAACAATTTTTGTCGTTAAATTAAACAAACAGGTGTTTTTAGATTAATTGATGTGGAATATATAGAACAGAAACAAAAATGCCAACCTAAAGGTTGGCATTTTTAAATACTTTATTTTTCTAAGGCTCTGGTTCATCCAAAATCGACATCACGGTATACTGAGTTTTAACTCCACCAGGTGTTTCAAATTCAATATATAAAAAGCCAGAGTCTACAGCATCAGGCTCTGTCTCTTTAGTAATATTGACAGAGACTGAATTTGGAACTTTTTGCGCTGTGTTAATTACAGTATAATCAGTCAACCCTTTCAGTACAGCATTATCAGATGTTACTTTAACAGTAGTGCCCGCTGGTAATGGGTTGTTATGAATATCACTGAAGAAAATAGTAACCGAAATTGCACTGTAAGGCGTCGAGTTACTAATATCAATCAGGTTTATGTCACACATACCAGCCATATCAGAGGCTTCTAAACTAATACCACTATTTAAGGTACAATCATTTAAGGGTGTTACAGCTCTAATATAGGGAGTACTACCAGACATAACTAACTCTGAACGAGCACGTACATTTACTGTTTCTCTAGTACAAGCTTTAGCTGTAAGGGCTTCATCACTACATAATAAACCATTATAAATCTTATCACCGTCATCATACTTACCATTATTTAATGCGCCAGAGCGCTCAACGTACCATTCGTTTTCCCCGCCATTGGAGTCAACAGGATTAGTTGGCGCAGGTAACTCACCATCAAACACACCATTTTCATTAAAGTCTATAAATGCTTCTGGTAAATCCTGCAATGTAGAGTCAAATTCATTTTGATTAAATACGCCATTTGCCGATACATCATTGAAGGACTCCTCACCCACCGAATAAGCCAATAAACTTACTCGTCCACCTAGAGGGTAATCAATCGGCGCTAGTGCTGGTGCTTCACTAAGGGTTATTGCAGCACCACTACTGTCAAGATAAGTGATTAAATTACCACTTGCATTTAATTGCGACTTCCTGATGCCTAAAGAGCAAGGTGCGGCTTTTCCAAAATGTCGATCACACTTTTCTACTACAGAGTTCTGGTAAATACTATAATGATAAGGAATAGGGTTTTGGCTACGCCACTGTGCATTACATACGCCGTCTGTTGTACGACAAAGCAATAAAGGAGTAAACTGCTCGCCATCAATTGTGCCTACAGCACCGCCTTCACTGGCAATATAAATTGCTGTATTATCCGGTACGAAATTATTAAAGTGGTCTGCGGCAAATACGGTTAAATCGGTAGTTACTCCCGCTTCATTTAATGACTCGGTATTAAACGTTTTCACTGCAAGAGTAAAACTGTCTTGATCTGGTACCCCTGTTGTAACAGTAATATCGTTTGAAACGATTGAAATAACACTGTTTTGAGAGGTATCTGTACTTACTACTTGATGAGAAGCAATAACAGATAAAACACCAGCGGCTCTTCCAGAGCTAACATTTACAGTTACTAAACCATCGTTGTCGGTAAATTGAAATGCGCTACCCAATAAAGCACCACCTGGGTTTTGTGAAAGTGCAAAATCTATTTTCTTTTGACCTACTGGAGTTCCATTAATATCCAAAAGTCTAAAGGTTAACTCTGAGTTTTCAGTAAGGGTTTGCCCCCCAGCTCCTTTAATAGCTAAAACTTGATTAGTCGCTTCAATAAAAGCAATTGAACCAGTCTTAGCCGCTGCTACATTAATATTAATTGTTTGTGTTGCAACATTACCACCAGTAACCACCGTGGCCGTAATTGTATCAACACCATTACAACCATCAGCTTTATATGTTGTACTGGCGATCCCTCCAATACTAGTTACAACACTATCAATAGTTGCTCTAGGTGTTGACTCTTGAGCACATGCAGACGTGAATTGCACTTCAAGCGGTGTCATAAATAAATTATTATTACTATCTACAATTTTTGCTGTAATTACTGTAGTAGAACCTGCAGATAATATATCTGACGAGCCAATACCCGAATTTAAATCAACACTAACTTGAACAGCATTAATTTCAAATAAAGCTGATGCGATGCTATTTTGTGATGTCAACTCTACTTGACCTACACCAGAGCTACTTCCAGGCAAAAGATTTAAAACCGCAATACCAAATGCGTCAGTTTTTGCAGTTAAGCTCTCTGGTAATAAAACACCTAATGTTGTCGTAGCATTAACCAGCACATTACTTGCAGGAGTATTTGTCCCTGCTTTTGTTACTTTTGCATAGATAATAGCCTGTTGGCTTACGAGGTTACTATTTTCTGAACAATCAGAAAAATTTAGCTCAATCGCATCACGATCGATATTTAGCCAATTATCGGGGCAGTTTTGTAAAATTTTAATATCAATGTTAGCGCTAGAATCATCCGATGGAGCTTCATCTCCTGCAGTATAAAAGCCAAGTTTACTGCTAGTATCTTCGTACGTTGCTATAACGGTACCCGCACCTTCAACGCTGCCAGCTGCTAGCTCAATAGTTGCTACACCACTTGTGTTGGTTAGAGCACTACCAGTTGCGGGAATAAATGAACCTAATGTGGTTGTAAAACTAACCTCTTGCCGTTGTACTGGCTGCCCATCAGCACCTACAACAGTTGCTGTTATTTCTAATGGTGAATCTGCAGCGACAGAGCGGTCTTCAAAAGAAATTTCAATATTCGCTGTCTGTACAATAGTCCCACCATCAGTCCCCCCGGTATCATCACCAATAGAACCATCTTTTTCAAGTGACCCACCGCCACCACAAGCTGTAAGAAAAAAACTGAGCAATGAGATGCTGAGTAGTCGCATTAAAGGCATAAACCTCTCCCTAGCGTTGTTATTATAATCAAAATTAATTCCTGCTTAATATTAACCTATAACTTAGTCTAAAATCACAGTTTTTTATTACTTTTTTGAGTGAAATATTTTTAAATAAATACTAACTTTTTCTGTAGTAAATATTTCCTTGCTGGTAGTCTATGGCAAATTTATAAAATGTAGATCAGGAAATATGTCAAAAATCCGTTCAATGAGTTTAACCACTCGCATCATGATTGGTATGGCGCTTGGGGTTACAGTAGGTTTTATATTTCAGGCTATATTAGCTGGTGAAGACGATTATCTAATACCACTTGGGTTATTCTCTTTGCCAATTAAAGCCTTTTTTGTTGATGGTATTTTCCATGTTGGTGGTCAAATATTCATTGCCAGCTTGAAAATGTTAGTGGTGCCTCTTGTTTTTGTATCGCTTGTTTGTGGTACCTGTAGCTTAAGTGACCCTAAAAAATTAGGTCGCCTAGGTGGTAAATCTATTGGTTTATACTTATTAACGACGGCTATTGCTATAACAGTCGCAATTACACTTGCCTTATTATTTAGCCCAGGTGAAGGTATAAGCTTGCCATCTAATGCAACTTACGACGCGAAAGAAGCGCCTACCCTAGCGCGTGTAATTATAGATATGTTTCCTACAAACCCTTTTGAAGCGATGGCCAAAGGTAATATGCTTCAAGTTATTGTGTTTGCACTTTTATTTGGTGTAGCAATGGCATTAAGTGGTAAAGCAGGAAAGCGTGTTGCTACCGTATTTGAAGATTTAAACACTGTGATTTTAAAACTAGTTACGCTTTTAATGAATATTGCCCCTTATGGCGTGTTCTTTTTAATGGCAAAACTGTTTACAACAATTGAGCTTAACTTAATTGTGAGCTTAGCTAAGTACTTTGGCGTTGTAGTGCTTGCACTGTTATTACATGCTTTTGTAAACTACACATTGCTTTTAAAAATATTAACGGGCTTAAACCCACTTATTTTCTTAGCAAAAATGAAGCACACATGCTTATTTGCATTTAGTACCTCGAGCTCAAGCGCAACTATGCCTATTACACTTGAAACTGCTACTAAAAAATTAGGTGCTAATAACTCGGTTGCCTCATTTACTATCCCACTGGGTGCTACCATTAACATGGATGGCACTGCCATCATGCAAGGTGTGGCTACCGTGTTCATTGCACAAGTGTTTAGTGTCGATTTGACAATATCTGATTATCTAATGGTTATATTAACAGCAACACTTGCCTCTGTAGGTACAGCAGGCGTACCTGGTGTTGGTTTAATAATGCTGGCAATGGTACTTAACCAAGTTGGCTTACCCGTAGAAGGGATTGCAATTATTATCGGTGTAGATAGATTACTTGATATGACACGTACAGCAGTTAATGTAACCGGCGATTGTATGGTTACCTGTGTTGTTGCCAAGTCTGAAGGTGAGCTAGATGAGAGCATATTTAACGATCCTAATGCAGCTAAAGACTTAGAAGATTATCATAAATCTATTGACTCATAAGCTACATTTATACAGCTATATCGAGTAGGGTGAGGCTTTTGCCTCATCCCTCTCACAGAACCGTACGTACGGGCCTCGTATACGGCTCCTGTATTCTTCTATCCCTTCGGCTTATTTTCTAAACGCCGATTGAGCAAGCCATCCTG